>JAICUZ010000048.1 GCA_025935595.1 Burkholderiales bacterium | reverse complement strand
CTGTCGTTCCTCGACCTGATCCAGGAGGGCTCGCTCGGGCTCATCCGCGCGGTCGAGAAGTTCGACTACCGCAAGGGCTACAAGTTCTCGACGTACGCGACCTGGTGGATCCGCCAGGCCGTGACACGGGCGATCGCCGACAAGGCGCGCACGATCCGCATCCCCGTGCACATGGTCGAGAAGCTGAACAAGGTCGTGCACATCGAGCGCCAGCTCGTGCAGCGGCTCGGTCGTGAGCCGCGGCCGGAGGAGATCGCCGAGGAGCTCGAGATGACGACCGAAGAGGTGCGCGAGATCCTGCGGATGGCGCAGCACCCGGTGTCGCTCGAGAAGCCGATCGGCGAGGAGGAGGACTCGGAGCTCGGCGACTTCGTCGAGGACGAGAACACCGAGACGCCCGACGAGGCCGCGTCACTGACGCTTCGCCGCTCCGACATCGAGAACGCACTCAACGCGCTGCCGGAGCGCGAGCGTCAGGTGATCGAGCTGCGCTTCGGTCTCACCGGCGGTCAGCCGTGCACGCTCGAAGAAGTCGGCAAGGCGTTCGGCGTCACGCGCGAGCGCATCCGGCAGATCGAGAACAACACGCTGAAGAAGCTCGAGGGCCTGCCCGAGGCGCAGGCTCTTCGCGACTGCGTCTGAGTCAGACCGCGACGCGCCGATTCTCGAGCAGCGCCGCGTGCGCGCGCGCGATGAGCCCGCGGTAGCGGTCCGGGTCGGCGAGCAGGTCGAGGACCTCCGTCTCGGCGAGCGGCTGGCTGAACAGGAAGCCCTGCCCGAGCGCGCAGCCGAGCTGCAACAGCCGCTGCAGCTGCGGCACCTGCTCGACACCTTCCGAGACCGTGACGAGATCGAGCGACTCGGCGAGCCGCAGGATGGCGTCGACGAACAGCTCGTCGCCCTCCTCACCGACGAGCCGCGTGACGAACGGCTTCGGGATCTTGAGCAGCTCGACCGGGAACTCACTCAGCCGGCTGAGCGACGAGTACCCGGTGCCGAAGTCGTCGATCGAGAGATGCGCGCCGAGCTCGCGCAGCTTGTGCATCGATGCAAGCGCCGTGTGCTCGTTTCGCAGCAGGCTCGACTCGGTGATCTCGACCGTCAGCTGATCCGCGGCCACACCCGACCGGGCGAGCGCGGCGGCGAGGGTCGGGATCAGACGGTCGTGCGCGAGCTCGACCGGGCCGAAGTTGAGCCACAGCCCGATCTCCGTGGGCCAGTTGCCGGCGAATGAGAGTGCGCGCTCCGCCACGTCCATCCCGATGTCGACGATCAGCCCGCTCGACTCGGCGGCGCCGATGAAGTCGGCCGGGAGCAGCAGCCCGCGCTCGGGGTGGCGCCAGCGCACGAGCGCCTCGAACGCGTGGATCCCGCCGTCCTTCAGGGAGACGATCGGCTGATACCGCACGTCGATCTCACCACGCTCGACCGCGTGCTCGAGGTCGTCGGTGCCTCTGTGGGCGCGTGGCTCGTGCGGTCGGGCTTCGCCCTCCTTCGCGGTGTACATCGCGAGGTCGGCGGTCCGGATGAGGTCCTCCGCCGTTTCTGCGTGCGGCCCGGAGATGGCGATCCCGATGCTTGCGTGAACGCTCGTCTCGCAGGCGCTCAGCGCGAACGGGGTGATCAGCGCCGCGGTCAGGCGCTGCGCGGCATGCTCGGCCGCCTCGTCGTCGGCGTGGTCGACGAGGACCGCGAACTCGTCGCCGCCGAGACGCGCCGGAAGGTCGCCGGCACGGACGACGCCTCTGATCCGTGCGCCGACCTGGGCAAGGAGCTCGTCTCCGACATGGTGCCCCCAGGTGTCGTTGACCGACTTGAAGCCGTCGAGGTCGACGTACAGGACGGCGATCCGGGTTCCCGGGCCGCGTTCCTTCAGCCGCTCGGCCAGGCTCTCGACGAAATGGAAGCGGTTCGGAAGCCCGGTGAGCGTGTCGTGGTAGGCCTGGTGCTTCAGCTCCTCCTTCAGCTCCGTCACCTTCGCCAGCGAGTGCTCAAGCCGGCCGTTCTCGAGCAGCACGCTCGCGTGCCCGGCGAACGTCTCGAATAGATCGACGTCGTCCGCTCCGAAGGTGGTGACATCGCCGACGCGGTCGCCGACGATCAGCAGCCCGAATGGACCGTCGTCGCCGCGCAGCGAGCCGACGATGGCGTCGCCGAGGTTGCGCGACGCGAGCACGCTGTCCAGGAGATGTGGCTCACGCCGCCGGCCGAGCAAGGCTGCGCGGCCCGCACCGGAGATGCGCAGCGCGAGCTCGTCGCCGGGCGTGCGCCGAACGTCGGTCTCAATCAGGAGGTGGTTGTCGTCGGCGGAGACGCTTCGGAGCGGTGGGCCGTCCGTCTGCAGCGGCAGCAGCAGGATCTCGGCGTACTCGGCGCGGAGCAGCCGTCGCGCCGAGCCGAGTAGCCGGCCGATCGCCTGTCCGAAGTCGGGTGCGCTCTGCGTCGCGCGCATCGATTCGTAGAGGAACTCGACGTGCTCGCGCTGCTCCCTCTGTGCCATGTACGCGCGGAACGCGATGCCGCAGACGATCACCGGAGCCACGAGCAGCAGGCCGCTCGCGGGGTCGCGGTCGACGAGCACGACGCCGGCGAGCCCGAGCGATGTGGTCGCCGCCGCGCCGACGAGCGAGATGCCCAGCGTCTGCGGGAGTTGCGGCGCCGAAAGTCGCTTCTCGGCGACGGCGATCACCCCAGAGACGAGGACGATGCCGAGCACGTGCGCCGTGGCGGCGGCCAGCATCGTCACCGCCCAGACGCGCGGCCCTGTCTGACCGTCGTTCACGAGCGAGCGGAACACGTAGAGGCCGACGCCGGTGCAGAGAGGCAGCTCTGCGAGGTTGAACGCGAGCTTGATGGCGCGCTGGCGCCGGTTGATGACGAGCGCGGCGGTCGCACCGACGACATTCGCGGCCAGCAAGCTCGCCGGCGACGCGAAGAAGAGCCCGAACGCGAGCCCTACCTCGGACAGCGACAGCGTGTGCGCCTGCTTGCGGAAATGCAGGTGGACGGCGAACACCTCGGCGAGGTAGAACGCCGGCGCGAGCTGCCACCAGGTGAGCGTCCCTCCGGCGAGGAACGTGGTGTGGTCGAACGAGCGGAGGTCGACCGCCCACACGGCGACGTTCGCGGTCGCGACGGCGGCGATGAACAGCCAGACGCGGCGAGGCCCCTCGAAGAGGCGCCGCAGTGCGAGGCCGTTCATGTGAGCTGCCACAGTCATGTGTCCGCAAGTGCGCGCAGTGCCGCGTACTCGTCATCGCGTCAAATCGCGCACGCTGCGTCCCCCTTTAGGGGAACGACGCGTTTCTGGATCGAATCACCCTTCCTCGGGAGGCTCGGAGCATCGTGTCGTTTCACAGTGAGCCGGCATCGCGAAGTAACGCGACAGGGAGAGAGGGAGATGGGAATCTGCGGCACGACCAGGCGGGCGATCGCGCGCAAGCTGGTGACACTGAACGTCGCCGTCGTGCTCGCTGCGCTGTTCGTCGGTGTCTCGTGGGGTGCGTCCTACTCTCCCGACACCGACCCGTACTCGATGGCGAACGTGACGCTCGGGACGGGCGCGCAGGCGTGGTGGAACGCGGGCTACACCGGCAAGGGTGTCGACGTCGCCCTGATCGACAGCGGCGTGACGCCGGTCGCCGGCCTCGACGCACCCGGCAAGCTCGTCAACGGGCCCGACCTGTCGCTCGACTCCCAGAGCCCGTCGCTGCGGTACCTCGACGCATACGGGCACGGCACGTTCATGGCCGGCCTGATCGCCGGCAAGGATTCGTATCGCGGCATGGCGCCGGACGCACGGCTCGTCTCGGTGAAGGTCGGTGCAGCAGACGGCGCCGTCGACGTGTCGCAGGTCATCGCGGCGATCGACTGGGTCGTCCAGCACGCCCACGATCCCGGCCTCAACATTCGCGTGATCAATCTCTCGTACGGCACGAACTCGCTGCAGGACCCGTCGACCGACCCGCTCGCATATGCGGCGGAGCAGGCGTGGAAGCGCGGGATCGTCGTCGTCGCCGCGGGAGGGAACTACGGCTTCCAGACGCAGCGGAACGCTCCGGCGCTCGCCGACCCGGCGTATGACTCGTCACTGCTCGCGGTCGGGAGCATCGACACGATGGGCACGCTCGCGATGTCCGACGACCAGGTGCCGTCGTTCTCGCCGTGGCCGAAGCGCGGGGCGACCCGCGGTGTCGACCTCGTCACCCCGGGCACGCACCTGCAGGGATTGCGTGTCCCAGGGAGCTACATCGACGTCAACCATCCCGAGGGCTTGCTCGACGATCGCTACTTCCGTGGCTCGGGCACGTCCCAGTCGGCGGCGCTCGTCTCCGGTGCCGCGGCGCTCGTCCTGCAGCGCTACCCGGACGCGACGCCCGACCAGGTCAAGCAACTGCTGATGGGATCCGCCACGTACTTGAACGGCCAGAAGTCGCAGGCGCAGGGCGGCGGCGAGCTGAACCTGACCGCGGCGCTGACCGCGCCGCTGCCGTCGGCTCCTCTTGCCGTGTTCGATGACAGGGGAACCGGCTCGCTCGAGCAGTCCCGCGGCTCCGACCATCTCACTGCGCCGGACGGCACCGTGCTCTCCGGCGAGCAGGACATCTTCGGAAAGCCGTTCGACTCGGCCGCGATGGCGGCGCTCGAGGCTGCGGCGTCGAGCTGGTCGGGCGGGCTGTGGAACGCGTCCAGCTGGAGCGGCTCGAGCTGGTCGGGCCTGAACTGGCTCGCAAGCAGCTGGTCTGCTTCGAGTTGGTCGGCGTCGAGCTGGTCTGCTTCGAGCTGGAGCGCGAACTCGTGGAGCGGCTCGAGCTGGAGCGCATCGAGCTGGTCGGGTTCCTCCTGGAGCGGCAGCAGCTGGTCCGGCGCCGGCTGGCAGGTCGCGACCTGGGGCTGACATGAGAGAGTTCCGGCTCCCATGGGGGGTCGGGCTCTTCTAGTCGCAGCGCTGCTCGCCGTCTCGGCGGGCGTCGCCTCGACTCCGAGCCACGCCTCGAACGGCATCAAGTACGGGATCCAGGACGACGCGTGGCTGGAGTACGGCCCGGGGAAGCTCAACGACCGGGTCGCGACGCTGAAGCGCCTCGGCGTGCCGCTCGTCCGCTTCACCGTCCACTGGAACGTGGTCGCGCCGAAGCGGCCGGCGAATCCGGCGTCGCCGCGCGATCGTGCCTACGACTGGAGGCGCGCCGACCGCGTGCTGCTCTCTCTTCGCCGGCACGGGCTGACGCCGGTCGTGACGCTTCTCGGGACCCCCGCGTGGGCAAACGGCGGTCGCGGCCCGAACTACGCCCCGCCGCGGCCGCGCGACTTCCGCGCGTTCGCGAGCGCCGTCGCCGCGCGCTACCGGTGGGTTCGCTACTGGCTGATCTGGAACGAGCCGAACCACCCGCTCTGGTTGAAGCCGACGAGGTCGGCGATCTATGTCGAGCATCTGCTCAATCCCGGCTACGAAGGCATCCACAGGGTCCTGCGGCACGCCCTCGTCGGCGGCGGCGTGACCGCGCCGCGCGGCGGCCTCGGCGGCGTCGCGCCCGTCACCTGGCTCCGCGGCATGGCGCGCGCGCACGCCCGGTTGGACGCCTACGCACACAATCCGTATCCGCTGCGTCCGGGCGAGACCCCGTCGGCGCACGGCTGCCGCTTCTGCCCGAACATCACGATGGCGACGCTGCCGAAGCTCTTGATCCTCGTCCGGCGCCACTGGGGGCTGAAGCCGGTCTGGCTGACGGAGTACGGCTATCAGACGAATCCGCCCGATCAGTTCCTGGGCGTGTCGCCGCGGCAGCAGGCGACGCTGCTCAGCCTCGCCGCGATGCGCGCGTGGCGGCTCGCGCGCGTGACGATGCTGATCCAGTACCTCTACCAGGACGAGCCGCAGCTGAGCCGGTTCCAGACCGGGCTCACCTACGTCGACGGGCGGCCGAAGCCGTCGCTGAACGGGTTCAGGCTGCCGTTCGCGGAGATGAAGCGCTCCGGGTTCGAGACAGTCGTGTGGGGACAGCTCCGCAACGGGAAGCCGGGGCGGAAGCAGTACGAGATTCAGGTGCTGCGGAAGAACAGGTGGACGCCCGTCGCGGGTGTCCGGCTCACGAACGACAACGGCGCGTTCGTACGCACGATTCGACTGAAGAGGGGCTCGCTCCTGCGCGTCTGGTCGCCGCGGCAGCGTCTCTACAGCCTCCGTCTGCGGATCCGCTGAACTGGGCAGACACACGTCGATGGAGCCTCAGACGATCATCATCGTGATCGCGATCGCGATGATCGTCGCGATCGCGTGGCGCTCGCTTCGGTAGGACGAATCGTGCGGGCGCTTGATCGCGCTTGCGGATTACTCGTTGACGCGTGCCGCCGGCACGAACAGCCGGCAGTGCGGGCACTTGTACCCGCGGTACCGCTCGGCGTCACCGGTCATCAGGCTCGCCGCGAACGTCTTCTTGCAATGCGGACAGACGACCTCGGTCGTCTTCTCTTCCTCGTGATCCTCACTCAAGCGTGATGCCCTCGATGCGCACCTCGTCGCGCGGACGGTCGCCCGGCCCGGTGTCGACGTTCGCGATCGTGTCGACGACGTCCATGCCCGAGGTGACGCGGCCGAAGACCGTGTGCTTCCCGTCGAGCCAGGGGCAGGCGTCGGCGGTGACGATGAAGAACTGGGAGCCGTTCGTGTTCGGGCCGGCGTTCGCCATCGCGAGGGAGCCGCGCTCGACCGGGTGGTCGTTGAACTCGTCCTCGAACTGGTAGCCGGGGCCGCCCGAGCCGGTGCCGGTCGGGTCGCCGCCCTGGATCATGAAGTCCTGGATCACACGGTGGAAGATGACGCCGTCGTAGAAGCCGTCACCGGCGAGCTTCGTGAAGTTCTCGACGGTCTTCGGCGCCTCGCCCGGGAAGAGCTCGATCTCGATCGTGCCGTGGTTTGTCTGCATGGTCGCATTGGTCATGCCGGGCAGGCTACGGAAGATGTGCGCGTCGCCGCGCGTTTGGTGTAGATAAGAACCGCGGCAACACCCACAGGAGGCTTTGGGATGGCATTGACGATTGGCGATACGGCTCCGGACTTCCAGGCGGACACCACGGAGGGTCGCATCGGGTTCCACGACTGGATCGGCGACTCGTGGGCCGTGCTCTTCTCGCACCCGAAGGACTTCACCCCCGTCTGCACGACCGAGCTCGGCTACATGGCGAAGATCAAGCCGGAGTTCGACAAGCGCGGCGTGAAGATCATCGGTCTCTCGGTCGATCCGACCGAGAAGCACGACGGCTGGGCGGACGACATCGAGGAGACGCAGGGCTCACGGCCGAACTACCCGATCATCGGCGACACGGACTTCTCCGTCTCGAAGGCGTACGGGATGCTCGGAGCGGACGTCTCGGGCGACACCGCCGACCGGACCGCAGCCGACAACCAGACGGTCCGCAACGTGTTCGTGATCGGCCCCGACAAGAAGGTGAAGCTGGTCCTCGTCTACCCGATGACGACCGGCCGCAACTTCGACGAAGTGCTGCGCGTGATCGACTCGCTGCAGCTGACCGCGACGCACAAGGTCTCGACGCCGGTCAACTGGAAGCACGGCGAGGACGTGATCATCGCCGGCTCGGTCAACGACGAGCAGGCGAAAGAGCTCTTCGGCACGTGGGACGCGCCGAAGCCCTACATCCGCATCGTTCCGCAGCCGCAGTAGGACTATGAGATGAGCGAGTGACGGAGTGCCGTTGCGACGGCCTCCGTCCTCGTGTCCGCTTCGAGCTTCACCATCGCGTGGCGCACGTGCGACTGGACCGTCTCGGGCGAGATCTCGAGCGTCGTCGCCACCTTCTCGTTGGTGAGCCCGTTCGCGACCAGGCCGAGCACCTCTCGCTCGCGCGGCGTGAGCGGCGGCAGCGTCGACATTGTCGCGGGCGAGGCGACCGCGCTCGCGAGCCGGGAGTCGACCCACGTCCCTCCGGCGGCGACGGTGCGCACCGCCTCCTCGAGCGTCTCGAGCGACCCTTCCTTGAGGACGAAGCCGCGTGCGCCCGCCTCGAGCGCGCGGTCGAGCAGGGCGCGATCGTTGTGCCCCGTGTAGAGGATCACCTTCGTCTCCGGGCTGACGGCCCCGACCCGCTGCGCGACGTCGATCCCCGAGAGCGGTGACATGGCGACGTCGACGATCGCGACGTCGGGCCGCGTCGCGCGGATCGTCGCGAGCGCCTCCTCGCCATCGCGTGCCTGCGACACGCGCACGCCTCTCGTCTCGAGGAACCGCGACACGGAGTCGAGGACGGCCGGATGGTCGTCGGCGAGGACGCATGTCGGCTCGCGCTCGTGCTTCTCCGGCGCCGGCTCTTCACCGACGAGCCGGCCGATCGTCTCGACGAGCGTGTTCACCGAGAAGGGCTTCTGCAGCAGCGCGGCACCTGCGCCGAGCTGCAGCGTCTCGGGCGTCTCCTCGTGATGCCCCGAGATGAAGACGATCGGCAGGTCGGCGTCTCGCTCGCGAAGCTGCAGCGCGAGCCCGCGGCCGCCGAGGCCGGGCATGGCGATGTCGGTCACGACGCCGGCGATCACGCCGCAGTGCTCCTCGTAGAGCACGAGCGCCTCGGTGCCGTCGCCCGCGGTGAGCACGTCGTAGCCCGCGTTCTTCAGGATCTGCTCGGTGAGATCACGCACGATCTCCTCGTCTTCGGCGAGCAGGATCGTCCGCGCTCTCGCCTCGGCGGGCGCGGCCGCGCACGGCAGGTAGAGCGAGAACGTCGTGCCGACGCCGACCTCCGTCTCGAGCAGGACGAACCCGCCGCTCTGCGCGACCGTTCCGTAGACGCTCGAGAGACCGAGGCCCGAGCCCTCCTTCTCGTGCTTCGTCGTGAAGAACGGCTCGAACGCGCGGCTGCGCGTCTCGTCGTCCATGCCGACGCCGGTGTCGGTGACGCGGATGACCACGTACGACCCAGGACGGGCGTCGGGCTCCGTCGCGTCGTGCTCGTCGATCGTCACGTTCGCCGTCCTGACCTCGAGCCGGCCGCCGCTCGGCATCGCGTCGCTGGCGTTGAGCGCGAGGTTGACGAGCGCGTGCTCGAGCTGGCTTCGGTCGGCGAGCGCCCACGGGCCGGGCGCCGTCGCCGCGATGTCGACCGTGATCGAGCCGGAGATCACGTGCTCGAGGAGGCCGCCGATCGACGAGACGACGTCGTTCAGGTTCACGATCGCGGGCTCGAGGATCTGCTTGCGGCCGAACGCGAGGAGCTGGCGCGGCAGATCGGCCGCCTGCTCGGCCGCCTGCACGATTCGTGCTGCGTGCTCGCGGGTCGAGCTGCCGGCGTTCGGGTCGCCGACGAGCAGCTCGGCGTAGCCGCGGATCGCCGTCAGCATGTTGTTGAAGTCGTGCGCGACGCCGCCCGCGAGCCGCCCGAGCGCCTCGAGCCGCTGAGCGTGCAGGAGCTCGTCGCGCAGCCGGTCGCGCTCTGCCTCTGTGAGCTTTCGCTCGCTGATGTCCTGCAGGAAGCCCTGGACGTAGAGCGGCTCGCCTTGCTCGTCGCGCACGAGGTGCGTCTCGTCGAGCACCCACACGACCGTGCCGTCGGGCTTCAGGTAGCGGTACTCGTCCTGGACGTTGCGTCCGCCGCGACGGACGCGTGCGGCCTCGCCGAGAACGCGCTCCCGGTCGTCGGGGTGGACGATGCGCCCGAGCAGGTTCGGGTCGGTCAGCCACTCCGACACGGGATAGCCGAGCATCGCCTCGACCTGCGGGCTGGCGTAGATGTTCGGCTGCGTCAGATCGAGCGGGCGGATGTACATGCAGAGCGGGAGTTGCTCGACGAGTGTCCGGTATCGCCGCTCGGCGGCGACGAACCGTTCGTCGGCGCGCTTCCGCGCGTCGATGTCCTGCGCGTGCGCCACGAAGTGGAGCGGGGTGCCGTCGGCTCCGCGCACGAGCGTCACGCTCAGCATCACCCAGACCTCGCTGCCGTCCGAACGGATGTAGCGCTTCTCCATCTGATACGAGTCGACGTCGCCGGCGAGCGTGCGCTCCAGGTTCTCGAGGTCCCGCGTCAGGTCGTCGGGATGCGTGATGTGCTGGAAGTCTCGCGAGGTCATCTCGTCGGCCGAGTAGCCGACGAGCTCGCAGAAGGCTCGATTGATCTCGAGGAAGCGTCCGTCGGGCGCAACGAGCGCCATGCCGATCGACGCCGACTCGAACGAGCCGCGGAAGCGGCGCTCGCTCTCGAGCAGCGCGTCGCTCGCGCGGGTCTGCTCCGACATGTCGCTGACGATTCCGAGCACGCCGGTCGCCTTCCCGTGCTCCTCGATCAGCGTCGAGGCGATCGAGACCGGGATGCGCGTGCCGTCGCGCCGCAGCAGGACGTACCCGGTCTCGTCGCTCGGGTCTCCCGCCAGGCGGTCGGCGAAGCGCCGGGCCGCGAGCTCGCGCTGCTCCGGCGCGATCAGCTCGGTCGCGTAGCGGCCGATCAACTCCTCGGCCGCGTAGCCGCTGATCGCCGCGCCGGCGGGGTTGATCGAGGTGAACCGTCCCTGCAGGTCGAGCGTGCAGACGAAGCGGTCGGTCCGCTCGAAGAGCAGCCTGGCGGGATCGCCTGCGGTGGCCATCTGGTCCATTCAAGACTCGTGATCGGCCGGATCCCGGTTTTCCGGGAGATGGCGACGCGCGAATCCCTCGTTCGGGGGTGACAGAGATGTCGGGTGTCCCCGATATCGGTGCTGTTCCCCGCCGCCTCCCAGAAAGGAAGGACATGAACCTAGGTACGGCGAACCCGGGCGGCATGCGGCCCCGGAAGCGGTCGACTCGGCTTGCCCTCGCCGGGGCTGCCGTCGGCGCGTGCGTGCTCGCGCTGACCGCGCTGCCGGCGGGCGCAGGGACGCCGACGAACATGAGCTGGTCGGTCTCGAACAACCAGGTCTCGGCGACGGGTGTCTCGTATGCGTACTCCTTCAAGACGGCAACCGCGGGAACGATCAAGTCGATCACGTTCGCGGTCTCCGGTTCGGGGCTCGCCGGCACGCCGACGATCACCCGCGCGTACGGGATCGGCGCCGGCAGCGTCGCCATCGCCGGGCAGACGATCACGTACACGGTCACGACCGCGGTCGCGGTCGCGGCCGGGATCCCGATCTACATCGAGCTCGGCGGCTTGACGAACAGCTCGACCGTCGGGAGCTATACGACGGTGGTCACGACACGGACGTCGACGCCGACGACGATCGACACCGGGACGACGCCGGCGGTGTCGCTCGCGGCGAACAACACCGCGGTGACCGTGAACCTGGCGAAGAGCTTGACGTTCACCGTCGACACGACCGCGTTCGAGCTCGACATGGATCCGAGCCTCGGGGCGCTCGCCGACCAGTCGGCCACGGTCGGCCTGACGGTGCAGACGAACGCGAACTCGGGCTACACGCTCTCGGTCGCCGACAACGCGACGGGCCTGCAGTCGAGCGGCACCGGCAACCCGGTGATCGCAAAGGTCTCGACGGGCAAGGCGACGTCGGTCACCTGGCCGGGCGCGCCGGCGTGGGGCTACACGGTGACCGGAACGGGCGCCACGATCGATTCCGCGTTCTCCGGTTCCAAGTACGCCGGTTACACGTCGGGCGGCGAGACGATCGCCTCGCGCACCGGCACCACCGGTGCGTCTGCCGACACGATCTCGATCGCGAACCGCGTCGCGATCAACTACGCCTCGGCGTCCGGTGTGTACTCCGACACCGTCACGTACACGGTGACGCCGAACTACAACTGACGTGAGGCTCGCTGTGGTCGCGACGACGCTCGCGACGGCCCTGGCCGTCGCGAGCACTGCGGCCGCCGGCGGAGCGGCCAAGGCCGTGAGCGGCTCACGCGCCGTGGCCGTTTCCGTCCCCGCCGATCCGGTGCCGGCTCACGTCGGCGGCGTGACGCGGACCTTGATCCGGGTCGTCAACCCGAACGACTTCGCCGTCACCGTCGTCATCCACAGCCGGACGCTCACGCTCGGCGACGACGGCAAGGTGTCGGTGGGGAGTGGGCCGGACCCGCGCTGGTCGGGCCGTGTCCGGTTCCCGCCGGGCGTGCTGCGGATCCCCGCGCAGAGCTACCGCACCGTGCCGCTTGCGATCCGCGTTCCACACCTGAGCCCCGACCTGTACTTCGTCGGCTTCCTCGTCACCCCGGTCGCGACCACGGGAGGGTCGATCAAGGTCGTGAACCAGATCGGCTCGTTCCTCACGCTCGACGTCCCGGGGCCGCGCCTTCG
>JAICUZ010000252.1 GCA_025935595.1 Burkholderiales bacterium | reverse complement strand
GCACGGTCAGACCGACGTGGTCGAGGCCGACCAGGTTCAGCTCCCCCTTGCCGTTGCCGTTTCCGCCGAACGCGCCTTGCGCGGCCGCCAACGGCGCCACGGCCACCGCTCCGACCGCCATCGCGCTCCTCGCGAGAAATGCCCGCCGCGGCATCTGCCGCTCCGCTGCCTGGTGGTGACGAGTCACGGCTCTCCCCTTCGATCGACGACGTCTTCGTCGCAATCTTCTCAAACCGGATCTGCCTCGTGACCGCCGCTGCTGCGATGATCGCGACATGAACTCCGATCGCGTGCGCGAGATCCCGATGTTCCGGCACCTGTCGAGGAGCGAGCTCGAGCGGATCGCGGGGTGGCTCCAGTCCTTCTCGATCCCGGCAGGCGACCTGCTCGTACGTGAAGGAGCCTCTGCACACGAGTTCTTCCTGATCGAGGACGGCGAGGCGGCCGTGCTCGAGGACGGAGAGCGCGTCGCGATACTCGGACCAGGCGACTTCTTCGGCGAGATCGGGCTGATCGAGACAGGGAGGCGGACTGCGTCCGTCGTCGCGACGACGCCGATGGACGTGATCGTGATGTACCGCGCCGAGTTCGAGCAGATGAAGAGTGAGTTGCCGACCGTCGCCGATCAGGTGCAGGCGGCGATCCGTACGCGGCTCGCGTAGTTCACCTCACGTTCACTCGAACGAGCGATAGTCGGAATTTGCGTCCTTGGCTAGATTCGCCGTTCGGGGATTGCGGCCCTCGTTTCCAGCCCATGTCGGCAAATCACGGAGGTCGCGTCACGATGGAACGGATAGCTCGCCTGGTAGTGGTGGCCCTAGTGGTCGGCAGCATCGTGTTCGGCGGGATCGCGCTCGCGGCTGGGAATAGCGGCTCGACCAAGCCTGGCAAGGGCTGCGGGGACAAGAACCACACCCACTACCGGCAAAACGAGTGCAAGAAGTAGCCGCGCCCGTTCGGTCGCGCTGAACTCGCATGTCTGTCGTCCACGCGCGCAAGGTGCGCCGGCGGAGCCATCCCGCGAATCGGGATGCGGCGCCCGTCAAGCCGGCACGCCAACTCGACGTCCTGGTCGTGGGCCGTGGCGTTGTCTCCATCCACGTCGGCTGTGGAGGAGCTGAGCTCGCGATGTACCAGCTCGCCAAGTCGATCGGCCTCGCCGGCCATCGCGTGACCATGGTCGCGGACGTCGTCGAGGCCGACTTCGGCTCGACTCCGGAAGTCCGGGTCGTGCCTGTCGCCGGTCGCATGCACAAACTCGCCTCCCGCCTTCCGAACGGGTTCGTCGGCTGGATGGTGAAGCACCTCGTCGGGAACATTGCGAGTGCGCTACGGGCGCGCCGCCTGCTCCGGGAGGAGCACTTCGACGTCGTTCACGCGCACGGGAACCTCTGCGCTCTCCTGCTCAGCCGCTTCACTCGCGTTCCGATCGTCTACACCGAGCACGACTCCACGCCCTGGAGCTGTCGCTACCGAACCTGGTACGAGCGGCTGGTCCGACGCGTGATCTACCGGGCGGTGAACGTGCGGGCGTATCGGCGCGTCACCGCCGTCGCGACGACCTGCGACGCGCTCCGCGAGGACCTGGTCGGTCGCTTCGGCATCGAGCCACCGCGGGTGCGAACCATCTTGAACGGCGCCGACTTCGACGTCTTCCATCCCGACGCGGAGATCGCGAAAGGGAGTCACGTTGCGCCGTTCTCGCGGTACTGCCTGTTCGTCGGTCGCCTCACCCCGCGCAAGGCGGCAGACCTGCTGCTGCGCGCGCTCGTCGAAGCGCCGCGGATCAACTGCGTGTTCGCCGGCGACGGGCCCGAGCGGCCGAAGCTCGAGTCACTCGCGCGGTCGCTGGGCGTCGCCGACCGCGTCGCCTTCCTCGGCGACGTGGCGCCGTCGAACCTGGCAGGCCTCTACGGCCGGGCCGACCTGCTCGTGATCCCGTCGTTCTCCGAGGGCACGCCTCTCGTCGCGTTCGAGGCGATGGCGTGCGGAACGCCTGTGCTCTCGAGTCGTGTCGCAGGTCTGCCCGACGTCGTCGACGAATGGATGACCGGCTTTCTGATCAAGCCCGGGGACATCGGTCAGCTCGCCGTAGCGATGCGCTTCCTGACCGCCGATCGCAAGGCCCTCAAACGCATGGGTCACGAGGCGCAGCGACGTGTGCGGAAGCGCTTTCTCTGGCCGAACGTCGCGCGGCAGTACCTCGAGGTCTTCCACGAGCTCGACGCCGGAACGCGCATGGGTACCGCCGGTGCCGGCCACTCGAGCCCGGTCGCGGCGGTCGCGTGAGCCGGCTTCTCTACGTCCTCGTCGACGCGGTTCGCCACGACTACGTCACCGGGGAGCGGACGCCGTACCTCGCCTCGGTCGCGGCGAAGCACGGGCGGTCGCGTATGCGGCCGCTGCTCGGTTACAGCGACTCGATCCGCGCCGCGATCTTCACGGGGGCGTACCCCGACGAGACCGGCTACTGGATGGAGTACTGCTTACGCCCGGACGAGACGCCGCTCGCGCCGTACGCGCGCCTCGCGGCGCTCGACGCGCTTCCGTGGGACTTCGCACGGCGTGGCGTCAAGTTCGTCCTCTCGCAGACGCTCGTACGCAGGACTGCAACCACGCACGGATACAAGCATCTGAGCCTGCGCCATCTGCCGTTCCGCTCCCTGGACCAGTTCGACTGGACGCTCCGGCGCGACATGAGCGAGCCCGGGCAGCTCGCCGTCCCGTCGCTCTTCGACCGACTCTCCGATGCCGGGCGCGGCTGGGCGTATCTCGACGCGGCGAAGCTCGGCGCGAAGACGCTCCTCCGACGAATCGACGAGCTTCCGACCGACACCGAGTTCGTGTTCGTGTACCTGCATCACGTCGACATGGCGTCGCACCTCTTCGGGATCTCGTCGAGACTCTTCGAGCGAACGCTTCACCGAACAGACGCGCTGACGAACGAAGTGGTCGAACGTGCGACGCGGCGGCTTCCGGGAATCGAGACCGCGATCTTCTCGGATCACGGCATGTCGCCGGTCGATCACGTCGTGTCGTATCCGGGGCTCTGGCGTCACGCCGGCTTCCCGCATCGATTCTGCTTCGCGCTCGACGCGACGATGGTGCGGCTCTGGTTCCACGACGACGACGCGCAACTTCGCGACGAGATCCGCGCGACGGTCGCGGCTGCAGCGCCGGGACGCTTTCTCCAGCGAGAGGAGATCATCGAGCTTCATCTCGACTTCGGCACGCGCCTCTACGGCGATGAGATCTACCTGCTCGAGCCGAGAACGGCGATCTTCCCGAACTTCCACTCTCTGCTGAAGCCGAAGGCGATGCACGCCTACCATCCCGACGACCTCGAGCAGCAGGGGATCGCGATCGGCCTGCCGTCCGTCGACGGCGTGACGAACCTCGTCGACCTGGCCCCGAACGCCGCGCGCATCCTCGGACTCGAAGCGACGCCGCTCGCACTGGCGGGATGACCGCGGCGAACGCGGCAGCACCGACGCTCGTCACGGGCGCAAGAGCGCGCATCCTCAGGACGCGCGCCCGTGCCGCGCACGCCGGAATCGCCGTCCTCGCTGCAACGCTCGTCTGGCACCTCTCCAACTTCTTGTTCAACAGCGTCTCTGCGCGTCTCCTTGGGCCGTCGGGCTACAGCGAGCTCGCTGCCACGATGGCCGTTCTCTACGTTGCGAGCCCGGCACTGCTCAGCGTGCAGACGATGACCAGTCGGACGTTCACGTTGCTCGTGGCGGACGGTGGACGAAGTGCAGCGGGCAACTACTTGCGCCGCACTCTCCGCAAGCTGGCCCTCGTTGCCGTCGGCGTGGGGGCTATCGCATTCCTCGTCGGCGATGCCGGTGGGCGGCTTCTCAACGTGGACTCTGATCACGCGGTGTCGATCGCCGTGGTCGGGCTCTCGATCTCGCTGCTCACGCATTGCCAGCGCGGCGCTCTCCAGGGCGGTGAGCTCCTCGGGCGGTTTGCGGTGAGCACCGCGACCGAAGCGGTGACGAAGGTCGTCGGCGCGGCCGTGCTCCTCGTCGTTGTCGGACGCACGGTCGATGCGGCGGTGGCCGCCGTGCCGCTCGCTGCGCTCTGCACGCTGATTGTGAACTC
>JAICUZ010000296.1 GCA_025935595.1 Burkholderiales bacterium | reverse complement strand
TCACGATCTCTCGACGCCGCTCGAGTGGGCGAAGCAGGAGCTTCGGCGGACGACGCACGGGAAGCTCGTCGTCGTCCCCGGCGCGGGCCACTCGACGCAGTCGCGTTCGGTCAGCGACGTCTCCCGGAAGTCCGTTGCGGCATTTCTCCTTGGGTAGGCTCGAACGATGATTCCCGAGGCGCCTCTCGAAGACGGCGGGCACGGGCTCGTGCCGCGCGGCGAAGGCTGGTTCGTCGTCAACACGCGCGAGGCACGCTGGTGGCACGGACCGAACCGCGGCGCGATGTGCTTCTACGAGGGTGACGTCGGCTTCCCGCAGCTCGGGATCAACGTCAGCGTGTTGGAGCCCGGTCAGGTGATGTCGCTGTACCACTGGGAGGCGGACCAGGAGGACTTCCTCGTCGTCTCGGGAGAGGCGCTGCTGCTCGTCGAGGGCGAAGAGCGGCCGCTACGCGCGTGGGACTTCGTGCACTGCCCGCCCGGCACCAAGCACACGATCGTCGGAGCGGGGAACGGGCCGTGTGTGATCGTGTCGGTCGGCGCGCGGGTGCTCTCGATCACCGACGACTGGGGCGCGTACGTGCCGGACGAGGCTTCCGCTCGCCGAAACGCGAGCGTCTCAGAGGAATCGACCGACCCGGAGACCGCGTACGGCGAGATCGGCGAGCGTGAGCCGGCCCGCTACGACGGCTGGCTGTCGGGGTAGCCCGCGACGAGCTCTGCTTCGACCTCGTCGGCTGCGAGTGCGGGATCTCCGTCGCGCTCACCGAGGTCGCGCCACTCCCAGTGCTCCAGGTAGGCGTCGCTGCCGACGAGCCCCTGCTCCATCGCGACGCGGTCTATCTCCTGTTGGAACCACGAGGGGAGCTGCCGCTTCACCTCGCCGACCCGCACGACGGACGGGATCTCCTGCCAGTAGAGGACTTGCACGCGCGCCACGGGAGACGGAGGTTAACCCGATCTGCGAACACCGGCACGTCCCAGGTCCGCGCCGTCGACACGACGGCATGCTTGGCGTCATGAAGAACGCGATCCGCTCACTCGCCTACCTCGCCTCGGCACTCGTCACGGGCACACTCGGCTTCGGCCTGCTGCTTGCCGGGTGGCTCACGGTCGGGTTGCTCGCGCTGACACCGCTCAGTGTCCCGGCCCTTGTCGCGTTCAGGTGGGGCGTCGGTGCGCTCGCGGCGCTCGAGGCGCGGCTCGCACGGCTGCTTCTCGGCAAGGACGCCGGCCCGCAGCGGCTCACGTCCGGCGGTACCGGCTACTGGGGCCGCGCGAAGGCAATCCTCGCCGACCGCAGCTTCTGGCGGCAGCACGGCACGATCGCCGCCCGGACGCTCGTCGGCTGGCCGCTCGCGGTCGGTGGTCTCTCGCTCGTCGGGTCCGGCCTGTATCTCGTATTCCTGCCGGTTTACTACCGGCAGGTCGGCTTCCATTTCGACACCTTCCACGCCGATACGCTCGGAAACGCGCTGCGCGCTGTCCCTTTCGGCGCCGCCGGGACGATCGTGGCTCTCGCGCTGGTGCACTGGACGGCCCGTGGCTGGGCGCGCGTCGTGCTCCCGTACCTCGCGCCGCCGCGCGGTCCCGCGAAGAGCTTCTTCGTCCCGCACGCCGCACTCGTCGCGCTCACCGACGTCGTCGTCCTGATCGTGTGGGCGTCGGTCGGCGGCCCGTTCTGGCCGAAGTGGGTGCTCGCCGGGACGACGCTGACGATCTCGCTGCACGCGTGGCTGCTTCGCGCACCGAGCGCACTGGCACGCATCGCGGGCGTCGCGGTGTTCCTGGAGGCGTTCCAGGTCGCGCTGTGGGTGTTCGGCGGCGGCGGCTACTTCTGGCCGGTGTGGACGGCGATCGGCCTCGCCGCGGCTGTCGCGGTCACGGTCGTCGTGTTGCGGCGCGGGCGCCTCGAGCATCGCATCGAGGTGCTCGAGACGACGCGCGCCGGCGCGGTCGACGTCCAGGAGACGGATCTCCGGCGCATCGAGCGTGACCTGCACGACGGCGCGCAGGCGCGCCTCGTGGCGCTCGGGATGAACCTCGGCTTGGCGGAGCAGAAACTCGCCGGCGACCCGGAGGCGGCCCGCGATCTCGTGGTGGAGGCGCGGGCCGGGGTGGAGCAGGCACTGCGTGAGCTACGTGACCTCGCGCGCGGCGTGCATCCGCCGGTGCTGACCGATCGCGGTCTCGGCGCGGCGGTCGCCTCGCTCGCGCACGCCGGCGCCGTGCCGGTCGTCGTCGAGGAAGACGTCCCCGAACGGCCGCCGGCGGCGGTCGAGACGGCGGCCTACTTCGTCGTCGCGGAAGCGATGGCGAATGCCGCGAAGCATGCGGATGCGAGCCGGATCACCGTGCGGATCGTGCGCGAGGCCGATCGTCTTGTCGTCGAGGTAGTCGATGACGGGCGCGGCGGCGCCGACGTGTCCGGCTCGGGCCTCACCGGGTTGCGGCATCGGGTCGAGGCACTCGACGGTACGCTCGCCGTCACGAGCCCGTCCGGTGGTGGGACGGTGCTCCGTGCCGAGCTGCCATGCGCGTCCTGATCGCCGAAGACCTTGCGCTCCTCCGTGACGGCCTGACCCGTCTGCTGCGCGACAACGGCTTCGAGGTGGTCGGTGCGGTCGACAATGCGGATGCGCTCGTCCACGCAGCGCGGGCCGAGAAGCCGGACATCGCGATCGTCGACGTGCGGCTGCCGCCGTCGTTCACCGACGAGGGACTGCGCGCGGCGATCGCGGCACGCAAGCGCCACCCCGGCCTCGGCGTGCTCATCCTGTCGCAGTACGTCGAGCCGGTCTACACCGCCGAGCTGCTGGCCTCCGGCGAGGCGGGCGTCGGCTACCTGCTCAAGGAGCGCGTCGGCGACGTGCGCGGGTTCATCGAGGCGGTCGAGCGCGTCGCGGCCGGCGGCACGGCGCTGGACCGCGAGGTCGTCGCCGAGCTCATGCGCGCGCGGACCGCGGCCGGCGCCGACGACGGCGCGATCGGATCGCTGACGCCGCGCGAGCGCGAGGTGCTCGAGCTCATGGCCGAGGGCCGCTCCAACGCCGCCGTCGCGCGGGCGCTCGTCGTCAGCGGCGGCGCGGTCGAGAAGCACGTGCGCAACATCTTCGGCAAGCTCGACCTGCCCGCGAGCGACGACGACCACCGCCGCGTGCTCGCCGTCCTGGCGTTCCTGCGCGCGGGC
>JAICUZ010000093.1 GCA_025935595.1 Burkholderiales bacterium | reverse complement strand
CTCGTCTTTGCGACCACCGAGAATCTCGCGACTCGGCATGAGCGGGGGGACGGTCGGACCTACGTCGTCCCCAACGTCGGCGACTACGAGCACTTCTCCCAGGCCGCCGACAGGAGCATCGCGCCGGCCGAGCTCCGTGCGTGTCGGAGGCCGGTGCTGGGTTTCGCGGGCAATCTCAACGAGGGCAAGGTCGACTTCTCGTTGCTCGAGCGGCTTGCTCGCGTGTTCGAAGATGCGACGATTCTTCTCGCGGGGCCTGCCGTGAACGGAGCGCGTGACCGTGTGCAGGCGCTCGCGGCGCTGCCGAACGTCCGGTGGCTCGGGCTGCAGCCCTACCCGACCCTGCCGTCGGTCGTCGCGGCGTTCGACGTTGCTCTGATCCCGTACCTCGACAACGCCTATACGAAGAATGTGTTTCCGCTGAAGGTGTTCGAGTATCTGGCGGCCGGAAAGCCGGTGATCGCATCCGGTCTTCCGAACCTCGCGAGCCTCGAGCCACACGTGCGGCTTGCCACCGGCCCCGACGCCTTCGTCGCCGCAGTTCGCTCTGCGCTTGCGGCCGGCGCAGCCGGTGCCGAGGAGCGCATCGCACTTGCGGCTCGAAGTACCTGGGACGACCGCGCCGATCGGCTCCTCGGA
Source organism: Burkholderiales bacterium (assembly GCA_025935595.1). Taxonomy (GTDB): domain Bacteria; phylum Actinomycetota; class Thermoleophilia; order Gaiellales; family Gaiellaceae; genus PALSA-600. The sequence continues at coordinate 8,449 of JAICUZ010000093.1, read as the reverse complement.
TTGGTCGACGAAGAGCTTGGACGCGAATGCGGGTCCTGATCGCCACCGACCAGTGGTCGCCGGACGTGATCGGAGGCTCGGCCCGCGTCGCACGAGCGACCGCGCAGCAGTTCGCACGGCTCGGGCACCAAGTCGTCGTCGTCGCTCCGGCGATCCCCGGGCGCCCAACTGTCGAACAGGACGAAGCGGTCGAGCTGCATCGATCCGTCAAGCGCTTCGGGTTGCCTCAGTCCGTCGCAGACGTCGCCGCGACCTGGAAGTGGGCGGTTCGGCGGCAGAGGCCGGACGTGCTCGTCGCGCATCAGGCGACGAACGCCGTCGGTCTCCTCGCTGCGCACCCACGCGTCCCACTGCTCTACGTCTTCCACGCATCCGCACCGCTGGAGCAGCGGTTCGTTCGGCGCCGCCTGCGGCGGGCACAGCGCGCAACGGGCTTGCTGCTCGACCCGCTGCTCGTCTTGCTCGAGAGGGTTGCGGTCCGACGCGCAAAGACTGTCGCCGTTCTGAGCGAGTACAGCCGCGACCTCCTGCTTTCGCGGCATCCGGGTCTGGCCGACCGGATCGCGGTCGTGCGCGGCGGCGTCGACTACGACCGGTTCGCCTCGGGCGACGGTGTCTCCATTCGCGCGGCGTACGGCATCCCCGCCGACCGCCCATTCGTCCTGACGGTCCGGCGGCTCGAGCCGCGGATGGGAGTCGAGGAGCTCCTGCGTGCCGCGGACCTGCTGATCGGCAAGGGCATGGAGCTGACGGTGGGCGTCGCGGGCACGGGGGAGACGGCGCCGACCCTCGAACGGCTCGCCCGAGAGCTGGGCCTCGAGGATCACGTCCGCTTCTTCGGCCGGGTGCCCGACGCCGATCTCCCGGGCCTCTACGCCGCTGCCGACCTGTTCGTCCTGCCGACCGTGGCCTACGAGGGGTTCGGGATGTCGACGGTCGAGGCGCTGGCGGCGGGGACGCCGGTCGTGGGGACGCCGGTCGGCGCAACTCCGGAGATTCTCGGCCCACTCGACCCGCAACTGGTCTCGCCCTCGACGCTCCCGGCCGATCTCGCCGCCACGATCGAATCGGCAATCGCGAACACCGCAGGTGAGCGCCGGACACGGTTTTCCGACTACGCGCGCGATCGGTTCTCCTGGGAGACGGCGATCGAGTCGTGGCAGGCCGCCCTCGGTCGCGCAGCCCATTCCGGAGCCTGACCTGTGACGCCACGGTGCCGGGATTTTTTCCCTAGCCGTTGGTCGGAGTTATGCCAACGCTTGGCCTAGTTTTAGCCATCGGCAGTGGTGGATATACTCACTTCACATGACACGGCAACGACTCGCATCACTCGTTATCGCCCTGGTCTTCGCGACGATCGCCGTTCCGATGGCGTTCGCGGGCGCGAATGACGATCAGTACCCGAGCCCGACGAAACTCGTCACGAAGACGCCGACGACGAAGAAGACGCCGACTACGAAGACGACGGGCAAGGCACCGACCGTCACCGGTGGTGTGGCCCCGCTCACGACCAAGAAGAGCACGGGGACGTTGCCGTTCACGGGTCTCGACCTGACGGTCGTCGCCCTCCTCGGCGGCTCCGGGCTCGTCGGCGGCGTCGCGCTCCGTAAGCTCGGCCAGAAGCGCTCCGACTCGTAGTCCCGGCGCTCGAACGGGGGGCTGTAGTTCGCGCGGCCGCGACCGTTGTCGCGGCCGCGGCGATTACCGCACTCGTCTTCGTCTCTGGTCGAGCCGAGGGCTCGTACTACGCCAGCGCGTGGCCCCTGCTCGGCGCGGTCCTCGTCGTCGCGGCAGTCGCGTTCATGCTCCTCCAGGCGCCGGTGGCGCTGTGGGCCGCCGCTTCGTCGGCCGCGTTCGTCGTCCTGGGCCTCGTCGCGGTCGCATCGACGGCCTGGGGTGGGCTGCCCGACGTCGCCTGGAAGGCGCTCGACGAATCGCTGATCGGAGCGGCGGCGCTGCTCGCCGGATCGTTCATCTCCGGCTTCGCCCGGAACGGATCGCGGCTCGTGCTCGGAGGCGTCCTGGCGGCGACCGTGGCGATGTCCGTCGAGCTGCTCTACCGGCTGCAGGCGGGGACGGCACCCGACGCGTGGTTCGACGGGCGAAAGGTCGAGGGCCCCCTCAGCTATCACAATGCCCAGGGCGCGATGTTCGCGATCGGCGTCCCGCTCGCGCTGTGGGCGACCACGCGTCGCGCAGCGGTGGTGCGCGCCGCCGGAGGACTGTCCTGCCTCGCGCTCGTCGCGGGGATGCTCGTCACGCAGTCGAGAGGGGCGCTGCTGGCGGCGCTCGTCGCGGTCACGATCCAGGTGGCGCTCGCGCGAGACGTACGGCTCGTCGCGCACGCCATCCTCGCTGTGCTCCTCGGCGCCGCTCTCGTGATCCCGTTCCGGCACGTCGACGCGGCACTCGTGAACGACTCCGGCCACGCCGCGACGCAGTTCCGGTCGTTCGCCGAGTGGTCGCTGCTCGCGGCCTTCGTGCTCGCCGCGGTGTCGGCCCTGCCGCGGACGAACCTCATGCGCCGGTGCGCTATCGGCGCCAGTGCGCTCGCGGTGATCGGCGCTGTGGCGTTCGCACTACCCCACCTCGGCGAGGTCGGGCCGAAACTCGACCGGGCGCTGAACGGTGAGGAGCCCACCCGCCTTCCGGGTGGCCAAACGCGGCTGAGCAGCCTGTCGCTCACGGGGCGCACGCAGATCTGGCGCGTCGCACTCGACAGCTACCGCGACGCGCCCGTCCTCGGTCACGGCAGCGGCAGCTTCACGGCGATCTTCACGCGCGCGCGCACGAACAAGGATCTCTACGTCCTCCAGCCGCACAGCATCGAGCTCGAGGTGCTCGACGAGCTCGGTCTGCCCGGCGCGGTCGCCTTCGTCTCCTTCGTCGCGCTTCTCTTCGTGGGGCTCGTGCGTGGGCGAGGGCCGCGCGCGGCGCGCGCCGCTGCAGCCGGCGTGGTGGTTGCTCTGGTCGGCCAGGCGTCCGTCGACTGGACGTTCTCGTTCCCGGCTCTCGTCGTCGCCGTGCTCCTCGTGGCCGGCGCCGCGATCGGGCCGGGTTCCTTGACCGTCCGCGCGACTCCTGCCGTGCTGGGAGGAGCGGCGGTCGGAGTCATCGCGCTTGCCTTGCTTGCCGCGCCGTACCTCGCGAACCGTCACCTCGCCGACGCGAGAGCAGCTGCCACGTCGCAGAAGGCGTGGGACGTACTGCGACAGGCGCGCGGCTTCGATCCGTGGAGCGCAGAGGTCGTCGACTACCAGGGGCAGGTCGCCGAGGACGCAGGGAGGTACCAAGAAGCTGCTCGGCTGTACGCACATGCAGCCACGCTTGCGCGCCTGTCCTGGGTCGAGGAGTATCGTCGCGCTCGTGCGCTTCGCGAAGGTCACTTCACTTCTGCGGCGACGGCTGCGTGCTTGCGTGCCCGGGCGCTGAACCCACTCGAGAGATTGCTCGACCACGGGGCGTGCGAAGGAGTCCAGTAGTCCTTCGCCACGCCACCACGTTCCCGCGGCGAACCAATGTCAGGTAGACGAGCGCGAAGACGATGTAGGCCGGCAGCGCCCTCGTGTTGAAGAAGTAGATGATCCGCATGAACTCGAGGAGCCCGACCAGCCACATAGCGTACAAGGCGCGGTGAAATGGATCCGTGCGCGCCCGTTTGTAGAGCATCCCGGAGTAGACGCCGAGCAGCAGCACGATCGCCAAACCAGCCCACCCGAGGTCGCCGGCGAGGTAGCCCGGCGTCGTGAAGCTGTTGTACTCGTAGCTCAGTCCGCTGTTCGAGAACGCAGTCGGCCAGAACGTCGCCGGGTCCTCTCCGAACACGTCCTCGTAGCGGAGCGACACGGTCCCGAGAACCGGTGCGTCCTCGACGTGCACCTTGTCGACGAGCGGGAACTTCCAGAACATCTCGCCGGTGAACATGGAGGGCGTCGCCGCGCGGTAGTGGTCTGCGACCACCACCGCGTTGTTCTCGCTCGTCAGGTAGTAGCCGAAGAACCGCGCCGTCATGTGCGTGACGGAGAAGTTGTGCGTGTAGACGATGCTCCGTCGCGCTTCCGTTGCCGTGAACAGCACGAGCACGGCGAGAACGCTTGCTCCCGCGAAGAGCACCGCGCGTGGCACGAGTACGATCCTGCGACCGAGACCGAAGTAGACGAGAGGGACGACGAGCTCTAGCAGTGCAAGCCGCTCGCTGAAGATGAACGACCGGATCAGCGCCAGCGCCACGACGGTCGCGATCAGCGGCGTCATCCCGCGTCGCCGATGTACCCCGAACGCGATCGCCAGGGGAACGGCTGCGACGGCCAGTTGCGTCAACGTCGTCACGCCGGGGATCGTTCTCAGGACGTCCGACTTCACCATCTCAGGGTTGGTCGACCATTGGTGCACGAATGCGCTCAGCCCGCCGGCTCGCACCACACCGCTTCCGAACCAGAACACATAGGCGGTGACCGTCAGCAGCAGCGCGCCTCTCAGGCCACGTGCGAGCGCGTCCAAGAAGGAGTCGTCCACGTCCTCGGCGAATGCGGCCGGCCGCCGGCGCGGCAGGGCCACGATCCGAAGGCCTGCCAGCGCGCCGAAGGTGAAGAGGAGCAGCGCCAGCGAGAGATAGACGAGCCCGGTGATGCTCGAGGACTTGGTCACGCCGAACTCGGAGTCGAACACCGCCGGGTCGGTGATCAGGAAGAGAAGAAAGAGAGGGACGTAGAGACCGACCGCCAGCGTGATCGGCGAGAACAGCAGGTCGAGCGAAATCCTGGCCTTGTCTCTCATCTCATCCGCGCGTGCTCCACCGTCTCGTCGACGATTTCGCGCATCTCCCCTCGGAAGCGCGCGCCGGAGAAGCGCTGCGCGCGCTGTGCGGTCAGGTCGTGATCGAGCTCGGTGCCGGCCGCGGTCTCGACCGCCTGCCGAAATGCGCCGGCGGTCCGATCCGCGACGAGCCAGCCGGTCACGTCGTGCTCGACGATGTCCGTTGCCCCGCCGGCGTCGAGCCCGATCACCGGCGTCCCGCATGCTTGGGCCTCCGCCATCGCGATGCCGAAGTCCTCGTCGACCGGGTAGACCATCGCCCGCGCCGAGCGGTAGAGGTCGCGGAGGCGATCGTCATCCACCCGTCCCAGGAACTCGACATTGTCCGGAGCGCGGCGCTCGAGAGCCGCCCGTTCGGCGCCCTCGCCGACGACCAGCAGCCGATACGGCAATCCCGCAAACGCGTCGAGCAGGACCCCGGGCGCCTTGTAGCCGGTCAATCGGCCGACGAACAAGAAGTCGTCGCTCCGCTCGCCTCCCGGCGTGAAGAACTCCGTGCGCACAGGCGGATGAACGACGCGCGCGTCGCGACCGTAGGCGTGGCGAATCCTGGCGGCCACCGCCGTCGAATTCGCCACGAACTGCGTCACTCCGCTTGCGGTCGACCGATCCCAGCGCCTGAACCCCGCCATCCCGAGCCGAGCGACCGGCCGGAGCGCCGCCGGAAAGCGGTCTTGCTCGGCGGAGAAGTCCCACGCATAGCGCATCGGTGTATGGCAGTAGCAGACGTGCGGAATGCCCGGCGCGACGCGAACGGCCTTCGCGCACGCATGACTGCTCGAGACGACGACGTCGACGTCTGCGACCGCTGGTCGGGTGCGCCACGCGAGAGGCATCAGCGGCAGGAGCCATTCGTGATGGGCCGTCGCGCCGGGCACATGCTGGAGAAACGATGGGCGCGCGTCCCGCAGGGTCACGGGCATCGCTGTCGTATTCACGATCGTCGTGAGCAGCGCGGAGCCCGGATACAACGCGCGGAGCTCCTCTACGCAGCGCTCGGAGCCGGCGTAGGCGACAAGCCACTCGTGAGCGATCGCGACGCGCAGCACCTACGGCCCTACGATAGGAGAATGGCAGGAAGCCCTGCTCTTTCGGGTGTTGTGATCCCGACGTTCGGCCTCCGAACGTTCGGAATCGCAGCGGCTTGCGTCGTCGGCGCGGCCGTTCTCGGGGTGTACGACCCGGCGATCGCCGGGATCGCGGCGCTGTTCGCAGCGGGCTTCGTCCTCGCGACGATCCATCCGGGGCTCGTCGCGGCGTACCTCGCGCTTGCGCTGCCGTTCGGACACTGGCATCCCCAAGTCATCGGCTCGCAGGCGCCGGCGCTGGAGGCGGCGTCGGCCGGAGTCGCTCTCGGCTGTCTGACCCGGATCGTCTCCTCTCGCTCGCCAGGGATCCGGCTTGGCGGCGCGGACGCAGCGTTCGCGCTGTTCTTCGCGGGCGTCGTTCTCAGCGGCATCGGTCCGGTACCGAAGGGTGCGTGGGCCCATGACGTGGTGTTCTGGGGCGCGCTCGCGATCGCGTTTCGCACGAGCAGCCGCGCCATGCGCAGCGGACGTTCGCGAGCGCTCTTTCTCGGGGGCGTCGCCGTCGCGGGGTCCGCCGAGGCAATCGTCACGATCGTCCAGTACGCGCAGGGCGCCTCGGAGCGCTTCTCCCGCCTCGGCGGGGCGATCGTGTACCCCCAGCCGGTGGGAACGCTCGAGAACCCGAACTCGGCAGCACCGTTCCTCGTGCTCTGCATGCTGCTACTCGCCGGTCGCGCGCTTGCCGAGCCGGGAGGCCGTCGCGCTGTCGTCGTCACCGTCGCCTTCTTGGTCGGCGTCGCCTCGCTGCTGCCGTACTCGCGCGGTGGCTGGATCGCGCTGGCAGTCGGGTTGATCGCGTTCAGTGCGGTTCAGCGACGGGTGCGCTACCTGATCGGCACGCTCGCGCTCCTCGGGGGACTCCTGGTCGCGGCGATCGTCTTCGGGGGCACGTTCGGCTCGCGGATCACCTCCGTGGCGTCACGGCACTTCTCCGATCTCTACGGGTTCCGGCTCACACTGGCCGGGCGCGCTGTTCATCTGCTCGTCCACCATCCGCTCACCGGCACCGGGGTGTTCCACGAGATCGGCACCTATGCGGGACGGCCCTCGCTCGCGACGCATCCGCACGACCTGCTGCTCGGCGTCGCCGTGTTCTTCGGGATACCGGCAGCGCTCGGCTTTCTCGGCGTCCTCGTCTTCGCTTTTCGGGGTTCGATCCGAGCCGCGCTCGACGGCTCCGGCGGAATCCGGGCGGAGGGGATCGGCGCGTTCGCCGCTCTCGCCGCCTTCTTCGTGAACGGGTTCCTCGAGTACCAGTTCTGGAACCAGTCCATGGCGGTGCTGGTCGTCCTGGCGCTCGCCTACGCGGTCGCGCTCGGGGAGCCCGACGCGGCCCCGTCGTCGACCTCGCCTACCATTGCCGCTTCCATGCCCGCGGAGGCGCCGTGATCGGGAACTTCCAGCTGGAGGCGCGGCGGCTCGGCGTCCACTCGCTTCCGTACCTGAAGCTCGGCCTCGTCGCGCTTGGCGCGCTCGCGCTCAACATCGCCGTGGGAGTCGGCCTCGGGACCGGCCACACGGCGCTCGTCATCGCAGCCGCAGTCGTGCTGCCTGCGTTCGTCGTCGTCTCCCATCTGATCGTCGCGCATCGCGATTGGATCGTCCTCGCTGCTCTTCTCCTGACGATGCTCGGGGGGAACTTGACCGACCGGCTGCCCGGCACCGGGAGCACTGCGATCTACCCGTCCGATGTGTTCCTCGCACTGGCGCTCGCAGGCTTCGTGATCGAGAGGCTGACCAGCCGAGAACGCGTGGTCCGGGCGTACCGCGTCCCGTTCACGCTGACCTGGCCGCTCGCCTTCTTCGCGCTGACGCTCATGATCGGCGTGTTCCGCGGTCACCAGCGCTACGGCACGTCGTACCTGAGCCAGCCGACGCGGATGATCGTCTACGCGGCCATCATCGTCGCGGTCTCGAGCATGCGGATGCCCAAGGCGCTCGGGCAGATCGTGCGGGTCATGTACGGAGTGACGGTCGCGCAAGCGCTCATCGGTGCCTACCACCTCGCGACCGGCACGTCGCAGACGAGCGCTGGCTCTGCGTCGCTTTCGACCGGTGGCTCGCGCGCGCTCGCTCTGACCACGGCGATGTTCCTCGCGGCTGCGCTCGTACTCGCCTTGCTGAACCTCGAGATCGACGTGCGCGGCCGCCGGTGGCTGCACGGCACCGTCGCCGCCCTCGCGCTGTTCGGCGTCGTAGTCGCGCTCGGGCGGACGACGTACGCAGCCGTCGCGGTCGTGGTGCCCGTGCTGCTGCTCGGGCTCCGTCATCTGCGGCGGACGCTGCTCGCGTATGCGCCGTTGCTCGCCGCGCTGCTTGCTGCGGCCATCGCCTTGATCCTGCAGCTCGATCCGTCGCTCAGTTCGACGTTGGGCCAGCGGCTCAATCATCATGTGAGTAACGACCCGTCCCTCATCCAGCGGCAGCGGAAGTTCGACGCGGTGCTCCAGGGGTTTGGCAACGAGCCTCTGCTCGGACTCGGCTACGGCAGGCCGGTCACGTTCACGGCGATCGACGGCACCGAGATCACCTTCAGCGGTGACCCG
>JAICUZ010000105.1 GCA_025935595.1 Burkholderiales bacterium | reverse complement strand
CGCGTCGATCTCCGCCTGATGGGCGGTCTTCGACTGGCCGAGCATCGTCGCCGCGTTCAGCGTCTCGCGCCACGGCCCGGAGAGCAGCTCGGCGGCGCGGAGCAGCACCGCGGCGCGCTCTTCCCACGGCCACCGCGACCAGTCCTGCCACGCATGCGCGGCGGCGTCGACCGCCTGTTGCACGTGCTCGGCGTTCCCTTGATGGACGTCGGCGAGGACGTGGTCCTTGTCGTGAGGCATCACGGCCTGCTTCAGGTCGCCTGTCGTGACGTCCTTGCCGTCGATCACGAGCGGGATCTCGATCCGCTCGCTCTTCATCTGGTCGAGGCGCCGCTCGAGGCGCCGGCGCTCGGGCGAGCCGGGCGCGTAGCCGTAGATCGGTTCGTTCGTGGGGGACGGGGTGCGGAAGATCGCGTGGGTGCTCATGCGCCTAGATTACGGTGATGGACCCTGCGCACGCGCTCTGGATCGGTGGGCCGCAGGGAAGCGGCAAATCGTCGGTCGCCGCCGCGCTCGCCGATCGCTTCGACCTTCAGCTCTACCACGTCGACGCTCGCACCTGGGTGCACGAGGAGCGGATGCCGCCGACCGAGTTCGCGTCGCTGACGATGGACGAGCGCTGGGTCCACGCCGATGTGAACCGAATGCTCGGTTGGTTCGTCAACAACTCGCGACATCGCTTCCGGCTGGTCCTCGAAGACCTGCGTGCGCTTCCGGAGACGCCGGGGTGCATCGTCGAGGGACCGCAGCTCTTCCCGACCTCGGTTTCCGCCGTGCTCGGCTCGCCTGACCAGGCGCTGTTTCTCGTACCGGTGCCGGCGCAGATGGAGGAGCGACTGCGGGCACGCGGCCCGATGGAGGGCACGTCGGACGGCGCCCGTGCGCGCGAAAACGCTGTCGCACGTGACCTGCTGATCGCGAAGAGGTTCGAACGCGAGGCACGTGAGTTGCGGTTGACGGCAATGGTGGTCGACCGGCCGCTGGACGAGATGGTCGAGCTCGCGGCGGCGTATTTCGCCGCGGCGGTCGCGCGTCTGCCGGGCGGCGGCGACCTGGCCGCCATCCGCGCGTTCGAGGAAGAGGTGAGGCAGACGCAGATCCGCCTCTACCACGAGTGGCTCGAGCAGGCTATCGCCGCAGGAGGTACGTCGCGGTGACGACGACCCACACCATGAAGCCGAGCGACGACGCGAACACCGACCGGTCGGCGAGCGTCCAGCCCGCACCTGCTTCGACGGCGCCGACGGCGAGCACCGCGATGCCGCCGGCGACGCCCGCCTGACCGAACCAACGCGGGATCTTGCGCGCGCGCCAGGCAGCGAGCGAGGCACCGATGATCGTCGTCGCCGCACAGGCGGCGGACGGTCCGGCAAGGAGCGGGTCGCCGAGGACGGCGATCACCTGGAGCGGGACGTACGCGGCGCCCGCGACCACGACGACGCTCGCGAAGAGCCCGTCCGGAGCGAACCGCATTACCTTGCCGCCGAGGCTCGCGATGAACCAGAGGTACGAGAAGACCGCGCCCGTGAGGAGCGTCGCCTGGAGCCGCTGGTCGTCGGGGCCGACGATCAGCGCCGGGAGCGCGAGCGCCACGTAGAGGTAGCCGAGCGCCGGCAGCGTCTCCCGCGTCACGCGCGCGAAGCTACATCATTCGTTCCGTGAAACCGACGCTGGTGCAGTACGACGCTCCGGGCTTCGGCGTGGGGGAGGTCTGGCTCGACGAGAAGGGTCGCGTCTTCCACAGCGAGCTGCCGCGCCCGCGTCGTCAGACGCGCGTCAGACGTCCGTCAGACGTGAATCGGACGCTGGCCGCTCGTTTGCAGGCATTTTTCGGCGGGCACGCCGACGACTTCCGGGACGTTCCTTTGGTCTTCCCGGACGGGTTCCACGGAGCCTGTGCCAAGGCGCTACGGGCCGTGCCCCGTGGTGAGGTGGTGACCTACGGCGAGCTCGCGGCGCTCGCAGGACGGCCGCGCGCTGCCCGCGCCGCGGGGACGTTCTGCGCGCGCTGCGACCTCGCGCCGTTCCTGCCCGTGCATCGTGTCGTCAGCTCGACCGGCATCGGCAGCTGGGGATCGCAGGGCGTCGAGTACAAGCGACGACTCTTGGAGCTCGAGGGTGTCTCTCTCTGACGACCTCCGTGACGAGCTCGCGCTGATCGCGCCCGAGCGCCGCTGCTGCCGGCTGGCCGAGCTGTCGGCGCTCTTCCACTCGTCGGGCGCGTGGCACCTGCGGGATGGATCGATCGCGGTCCACCTCGACCTGATCAGCTCGGCGATCGCGCGGCGCGCGTTCGCGCTCCTGCGCGAGCTCGGCGTGCGGTCGGAGATCCGCACCTATCCGCGCCGCTCGTTCGAGCAGGCGACGCGCTACCAGCTCCACGTCACGGTCGATGCGCAGGCGCTCGACGTCCTGCGCGAAGCCGGCGTGCTCTCCCCGTCGGGCGCGCCGCTCGAGCAGCCGCCGAAGCGGGTCGTCGGGCGGTCATGCTGCCGCGGCGCCTACCTTCGCGGCGCGCTGCTCGGCGCCGGGTCGCTCTCGGGCCCGCGCGACCCGCATCTCGAGATCCGCACTGGGGCACTCGCAGGCGCGCGGTTCGTCCAGGAGGTCGCGCGGCGCGCGGACGCCAGACTCGCCGTGGCGGAGCGCCGCGGCCACGCCCTCGCCTACGCGAAAGGGCACGAGGCGATCGGGGCGGTGCTCGCGGTCGCGGGGGCGGGGGACACGGCGCTCCTCCTCGAGGAGGACGCGATCCTCGCCTCCCTCCGGGCCGACGCGAACCGGCTCGCGAACGCCGACGAGGCGAACCTCGAGCGCGTTGCTCGTGCAGCGCACCGCCAGCTCGAGGCGATCCGGGCGATCGGCCTCGACGCGCTCCCGCCGGAGCTCGTCGAGATCGCCGAGCTCCGGCTTCGCCACCCGTCGGCGTCGCTGGGCGAGCTCGCTGCAAAGGCACGGCCGCCGCTCACGAAGTCGGCCGCACACCGTCGGCTGCAAGCAGTAACGAGACTCGTCGAAACCTAGCTTCGAAGCAGTTGCAAATCCTCTGGCGGCACGAATGAGGCGTCGCCCATACTCACCGGTGGCGGAGCCGGTTCTCGGCTGACGGTGGATACAGACCCCGTCCACCGTCATCGCCAAGTCCCGGTCGACCGGGGGGAGGGTCGTCCTCGGAGCCTCCCCCCGGGCCGCCGACTGCGCCCGGATCGAGCGGACGCTGATATATGTTTCTCAAGTGAGCCGGGCGGCGTTCGACGACCTGCGGCAGCGTCTGGCGGAGATCCAGGACCTGTGGAAGACCGCAGCGCTCCTCAGCTGGGACCAGCAGGTGATGATGCCGAGCGGCGGCGCCGCGATCCGCGCGGAGCAGCTCGCGACCGTCGGCCGGATCGCGCACACAAAGTTCATCTCGGCCGATATCGGCCGCCTCCTCGAGGACCTGCGCGGCTTCGGCGAGCACCACGACTACGACTCGTTCGAGGCGAGCCTCATCCGCGTCGCGACGCGCGACTGGGAGAAGGCGAGCAAGGTGCCGCCCGACCTGCGGGCGGAGATGTCGCGCTCCGCTGCGCTCGCGAACCCGGTGTGGGTCGCTGCGCGCCGCGACAACGACTTCGCCTCGTTCCTGCCGGTCCTGAGGAAGAACCTCGACCTGCGGAAGCGCTACATCGATTGCTTCGAGGTGGGCGACGAGCCGTACGACATCGTCCTCGACGACTACGAGCGCGGCATGAAGACCGCGGAGGTTCGCCGCATCTTCGACTACGTCAAGGAGCATCAGTCGCCGCTCGTCAAAGAGGTCGCCGAGCAGACCCAGGTCGAGAAGCGCGAGAAGACGTTCGACATCGAGGCGCAGAAGATCTTCGAGCTCGAGGTCGTGCGCGAGTTCGGCTTCTCCTCCGACTCATGGCGGCTCGATCCGACGGTGCATCCGTTTGCCTCGGGTACGGGCGTGACCGACATCCGCATCACGACGCGGTACTTCACCGACGGGCTCGAAGGACTGTTCGGCACGATGCACGAGTTCGGGCATGGGCTCTACGAGCACCAGGTCGACCCGTCGCTGGAGCGCTCGCCGCTCGCCCGCGGCACCTCGCTCGGACTGCACGAGTCGCAGAGCCGCATGTGGGAGAACATGGTCGGCCGGTCGCTGCCGTTCTGGCGCCGCTTCTTCCCGCGCGCGCAGGAGCTGTTCGGCGACGCGCTCGCGGGTCACGACGCGGACAGCTGGTATCGCGAGGTGAACGCTGTCGAGCCGTCGTTGATCCGCGTCGAAGCGGACGAAGCGACCTACAACCTGCACATCATCCTGCGCTTCGAGCTCGAGCAGGCGATGCTCGCAGACGAGTTCCCGCTCGAGCAGCTGCCCGAGGAGTGGAACCGGCGCATGTGGGAGTACCTGGGAATCGAGGTGCCGAACGACACGACCGGCGTCCTGCAGGACGTCCACTGGTCGAGCGGCTCGATCGGCTACTTCCCGACGTATGCGCTCGGCAACCTGATCTCCGCGCAGATCTGGGAGCGGATCACCGCCGAGCTACCCGACCTGCCGAGCGCGATCGAGGCCGGCGACTTCGCGCCGCTCCGCGACTGGCTGCGGGAGAACCTCCACCGGCACGGCCGGAAGTTCACGCCCACCGAGACGCTCGAGCGCGTCGTCGGCACGTCGCAGATCGATCCCGAGCCGTACGTGCGGTACCTCCGCGAGAAGCTCGCGGGCATCTACGGCATCGCCGCCTAGCACCGCTCGCTAAGCTCGGTCGCATGGCGAAGACACGCGTAGGGATCAACGGATTCGGCCGCATCGGCCGCAACTTCTTCCGCGCCGCCCTCGAGCGCAACCCCGATTTCGAGATCGTGGCGTTCAACGACCTGGGCGACGTTCCGACGATGGCGCATCTGCTCAAGCACGACTCGGTGCTCGGCAACTTCGACGGCGAGGTCGAAGAGTCCGGCGGGTCGCTGAAGGTCAACGGGAAGGAGTTGACCGGGCTCGCGGAGCGCGATCCGGCGAACCTGCCGTGGCGCGACCTCGAGGTCGACATCGCGATCGAGTCGACCGGCTTCTTCACGAAGCGAGAAGGCGCGCAGAAGCACCTGGACGCCGGCGCGAAGAAGGTTGTCATCTCGGCTCCGGCAACCGATCCCGACATCACCATCGTCCTCGGCGTGAACGACGACGCATACGACGCCGAGAAGCACTCGATCATCTCGAACGCCTCGTGCACGACGAACTGCGTCGCGCCGATGGCGAAGGTGCTCGACGACACCTTCGGAATCGAGCAAGGATTCATGACGACGATCCACGCGTACACGAACGACCAGCAGATCCTCGACCTCCCGCACAAGGACTTGCGGCGCGCACGCGCTGCGGCGATCAACCTGATTCCGACGTCGACGGGCGCAGCGAAGGCGATCGGCCTCGTGCTGCCCCACCTGCAGGGCAAGGTCGACGGGATCTCCGTTCGCGCACCGGTCCCGACGGGATCCATCACCGATCTCGTCGTGACGCTGCGCGACAACGCGACGCCCGACTCGGTGAACGACGCGTTCCGGGCGGCTGCCGAGTCGGGACCGCTCGCGCCGTACCTGGACTACTCGACGGAGCCGCTCGTGTCGCGGGACATCGTGCACTCACCGGCGTCGTGCATCTTCGACAGCGAGTTGACGATGGCGCACGGGTCCTTCGCGAAGGTCTTCGGCTGGTACGACAACGAGTGGGGCTACTCGTGTCGGTTGGTCGATCTCGTCTCGAAGCTCCTCTGATGCTCCCGCGGTCAGTCGAAACGGCCGACGTCGAGGGCAAGGTCGTCCTCGTCCGGTCGGATCTCAACGTGCCGCTCGAAGACGGCCGCGTCGCCGACGACACGCGGATCCAGGCGTCGCTGCCGACGCTGCGACTGCTGCTCGAGCGCGGCGCCCGCGAGGTCCGCGTCTGCTCGCATCTCGGTCGCCCGAAGACCGACGAGGACCGCGCGAAGTTTGCGATGGCGCCCGTGCGTGAGGCCGTCAAGGCCGCCGTCGGTGACGAGCGGGTCGAGGTGCTCGAGAACACGCGTTTCAACCCCGGGGAGACGAAGAACGATCTCGGCTTCGCGCGCGAGCTCGCGGCGGGCTGCGACCTCTACGTCAACGACGCATTCGGCTCCGCGCACCGCGCACACTCGTCGACGGTTGGTGTCGCCGAGTTGCTCCCGGCCTACGCCGGCCTGCTGCTGCTCGACGAGTTGAAGAACCTCGGCCGCTTGCTGGGCGACCTCGAGCGGCCGTTCGTGATCGTTTCCGGCGGCGCGAAGGTCGAGGACAAGATCGGCGTGCTCCAGAACCTCGGCGAGAAGGCGGACGCGGTCCTGATCGGCGGGAAGATGGCTGCGGAGATTGCTACGCAATCTCCGCTCGTCGGCGTGACGGTCTTGTTGCCCGACGACGTCGTGGCTGCTGACGCGTTTGAACCGGACGCGCAGACCCAGACAGTCGACGCCGACCGCGTACCAGACGGCTGGTTTGCGCTCGACATCGGCCCGAAGACGCGCCAGGTCTTCGCAGAAGCGATCGCGACTGCGAAGACCGTGTTCTGGAACGGGCCGATGGGCGTGTTCGAGTGGCCGGCGTTCGCCGCAGGCACCGTTGCGGTCGCCGAGGCCGTCGCAGCGTCTGACGGCTTCACGGTCGTCGGCGGCGGCGACTCGGTGCGCGCGGTGCACGAGGCCGGCCTCGCCGATCGCATCTCGTGGATCTCCACCGGTGGTGGCGCGTCGCTCGAGCTGCTCGAAGGGAAGGAGCTTCCCGGCGTGAACGCGATACCGGCATGACGTTGATCGCAGGCAACTGGAAGATGTTCAAAGGGCCGGGCGAAGCGGGCGCGTTCTGCCGCGCACTGCGCGCTGCGGATCTCCCTGACGGAGTCGACGTGGTTGTCGCGCCGCCGTTCGTCTCGCTGGCCGAAGCGGTGCAGGCGCTCGCCGGGACCGAGATCGGCGTCTTCGCACAGAACTGCCACTGGGAGGAGGAGGGCGCGTTCACCGGCGAGGTCTCCGCGCCAATGCTTCAGGAGCTCGGCGTGTACGGCACGATCGTCGGCCATTCGGAGCGCCGGCAGTGGTTCGGCGAGACCGACGCGATCGTCACGCGCCGCGTGCACCACTGCCTCGAGTTCGGGCTGCACGTGATCGCGTGCATCGGCGAGACGGCGGAGGAGCGCGACAAGGGCGCGACCCACCAGGTGCTCCGCCGCCAGGTGGCGTCGCTCGAGCCCGATCCGAACCTCGTGATCGCCTACGAGCCCGTGTGGGCGATCGGCACCGGCAAGACCGCGACGCCGGCGATGGCGCAGGAGGCACACGAGACGATCAAGGACCTGATCGACGTCCCGATGCTCTACGGCGGCTCCGTCAAGCCCGAGAACGCCGCGGAGTTGCTCGCGCAGCCGGCGATCGACGGCGCGCTCGTCGGCGGGGCATCACTCGACGTCGACACGTTCGCCGCGATATGCCGCGCAGCCTCGTAGCGCTCGTCATTCTCGACGGGTTCGGCTGTGCGCCGCCCGGGCCCGGCAACGCGGTCGAGCTCGCGGACACGCCGGTGTTCGACCGGCTGTGGCGGGAGTTCCCGCACACGAGGATCGAGGCGTCGGGCCCGGCTGCCGGGCTTCCCGAGGGGCAGATGGGCAACAGCGAGGTCGGGCACCTGACGATCGGCTCGGGGCGGCGGCTGTACCAGGACCTGATGCGCGTGAACCGCTCGATCGAGGACGGCTCGTTCTTCGAGAACGAGGTGCTCGTGTCGGCGTTCGAACGCGGCAACCGCGTGCACCTGCTGGGGCTCGTGTCGCACGGCGGGGTCCACTCGCACATCAATCACGTGCAGGCGCTCTTCCGGTTCGCACCGGAGAAGACGTGGATCCATGCGTTCACCGACGGTCGCGACGTCTCGCCGACCTCGGCCGTCCGCGACCTCGCGCTTCTGCCGCAGGACCGCATCGCGACCGTGACGGGTCGCTACTACGCGATGGATCGCGATGCGCGCTGGGACCGGACGCAGCGCGCGTTCGACGCGATCGTGAACGGCGTCGGAACTGCGGCCGCCGACCCGCTCGCGGCCGTGCAGGCGAGCTACGACGCCGGCGTCACCGACGAGTTCATCGAGCCGATCGTCGTCGACGGCGCGCCTGCGCTCGAGGCAGGCGACACCGCGATCTTCTTCAACTTCCGACCCGACCGCGGCCGACAGCTCACGAAGCTGCTGCTCGATCACAACTTCGACCTGACGACGATGACGCGGTACTCGTCCGATCTCCAGGCGCCGGTCGCGTTCGAGGAGCAGGACATTCCGGCGACCCTGGCCGAGGTGCTCGCCGAAAGCGGCCTGAAGCAGCTCCACGTCGCCGAGACCGAGAAGTACGCCCACGTCACCTACTTCTTCAACGGCGGGCGCGAGGAGGTCTGGCCGGGGGAGGACCGGATCCTCGTGCCGAGCCCCCGCGACGTGCCGAGCTACGACCACAAGCCGGAGATGTCGGCCGACCAGGTCACAGACCGTGTCGTCGACGAGATCGGCGACGGCTACGCGTTCTGTGTCGTCAATTTCGCGAACCCGGACATGGT
>JAICUZ010000320.1 GCA_025935595.1 Burkholderiales bacterium | reverse complement strand
GCAGGTAGGGTCTCGCGCGTGCTCGAGATCGTCGCCGCCGGGATGCGCTTCGTCGCGCGCTGGGAAGAGGAGCTCGCCCCGAGCACGGTGGCGGCGTTCAAGGCGTCGCTGCCGATGGAGGAGCGGATCATCCACTGCCGCTGGAGCGGCGAGTCGAACTGGATCCCGTGGGGGACGCGCGACTTCGGCGTCGGGCCGGAGAACGCGACGTCGTACCCGCATCCCGGCGAGCTCGCGCTGTATCCCGGCGGGCAATCCGAGACGGAGCTGCTGTTTCCCTACGGCTATTGCAACTTCGCCTCGAAGGCAGGGCAACTGTGGGCGAACCACTTCGCCACGGTCGTCGAGGGCGCCGACCAGCTTCCGAAGCTCGGAAAGCTGACCCTCTGGGAGGGCGCTCAAACGATCACGTTCCGCGAGCTCTGAGCCGGCGGTCGAATCAGTTCTGGACCGTCACGAATCTGTGTCCGCTTCGTGAAATCCCCAGCAGCTCGCGTCGCGCATCGGCCGAGTCCGATCCGCCCGGCCGGGCCACCGCGTCAGACGTAAGTCAGACGTCCGTCTGACGATGCGTCAGACGCCGAGCTAGCGCTCTTCGCGCACGTACGGCGTGCCGAGCGACGCCGGTGCGCCCAGCCGGCGCTTCGCGCCGGCGCTCGAGACCAGCACCAGCACCAGGATCGTCATGACGTACGGCAGCGACTGGAACAGCTCCGGCGGGACGCCGCTCAGGATGCCGCGCGCCTGGAACGTGAACGGGATGCCCGAGAACGCGCCGAAGAAGTACGCGCCGACGAGACACAGCGTCGGCCGCCAGAAAGCGAAGATGACGAGAGCGATGGCGATCCACCCGGCGCCGCCGGTGATCCCGTCGACCCACTGCGGCGTGATCGACAGCGTGAACGTCGCGCCGCCGATCCCGGCGAACGCCCCGCCGACGATCGTGTGTGCGTAGCGGTAAGCCGCCACGTTGATGCCCATCGCGTCCGCCGCCGCGGGCGACTCGCCCACGGCGCGCAGGTTGAGCCCGAGCCGCGTGCGCCCCAGATACACCGCGACCAGACCCACGCAGACCCACGATGCGAAGACGAGCTCCGAGTGGGCGAGCAGGATCGGCCCGACGACCTTCGCGCTCTGCCACGAGTGCGGCAGGAACGCACCGAACGCGTGCTTCGCCGGCTGGCCCGCCACGTTCAGGTCGTTGCCGAGGTACGACGACAGGCCCGCTGCGCCCGCGAAGATCGTCAGCGCGAGGCCCGACACGATCTGGTTCGCACGCAGCGTTACGACGAGGAACGCATGGATCAGCGCCATCGCCCCGCCCGCGACCGCAGCGACGACGATCGCGAGCAGCAGCGAGTCGGTGCGCTGCACCGCCCAGAACCCCATGACCGCACCGACGAGCATCATCCCCTCGACGCCGAGGTTGAGCACGCCGGAACGCTCCGCCAAGAGCTCGCCGAGCGCGGCATAGAGCAGCGGAGTTCCGTAGGCGACCGCCGAGGCGAGCACGACGACGACGATCGAGTTATTGATCCCGCCTGCCGCGAGCAGCATCACGCGGTCGCCTCCGACGTGCGCGCTGTGCGCGAGAACCGGATGCGGTAGCGCATCAGCACCTCACCGCCGAGGACGCAGAAGAGGATCACGCCTTGCATCACGCCGACGAGCCCCGATGGGAAGTCGGCGCCCTGCAGGGCGAAGCCGGCGTTCTGCAGGCCGCCGAGCAGGAACGCGATCAGGCAGACGGCAAACGGGTTGTACCGCGCGAGCGCCGCGATCACGATCCCTGCGTAGCCGTAGCCGGCTGCGGTCAGCCCACGTGGATCGAGCGTGTGACGGAAGTCGCCGTCCTGGCTCGCGCCGCCGATGCCGGCGACCGCGCCGGAGAGCGCCATCACGGCGAGGATCTTTCGCCGCGTCCGCATCCCGGCATACGTCGCCGCGCGCGGCGAGTCGCCGATCACCTGCACCTCGAACCCGAATCGCGTTCGGGTGTAGAGCAGCCAGATCCCGGCCGCGATCACGATGCCGAGCAGCAAACCGAACGGCACGTACAACCCGGTGCTGTGCGCGACCGGCCAGCTCGCTGCGTCGGGCAAATTCTTCCCCTGCGGGAAGACCTTTGCGGTCGGGCTCGACGTGTCGCGCCAGTACGACTCCGAGTCGAAGATCAGATAGTTGACGACGAGCGCGCCGACGTAGTTGAGCATCAGCGACGTGATGATCTCGTTCGTCGAGAAGAACGCCCGCAGGATCGCCGGGATCAGCGCGAGCGCCGCACCGCCTGCGGCGCCGGCCACGATCATCGCCGGGACCGAGAGCCAGCCGGTGTGATTGCCGAGCGCGATGCCTGCGCCAGCGCCGAGGATCGCGCCCGCATAGAGCTGACCCTCGCCGCCGATGTTGAAGAGCTGCATCCGGAACGCAACCGCGGCGCAGAGACCGGTGAAGAGAAGCGGCGTCGCAGAGATGAGCGTCTCGTTGAGCGCGGCTTTGCTGCCGAAGCCGGTGTCGAGGAGGCGCGAGAACGTGTGCCCGGGCGCGTGGCCGGGTGCGCGCAGCACGAGTGTCATCACCCCGAACGCGACCACGAGCGAGCCGAGCGGGACGGCAACCG
>JAICUZ010000303.1 GCA_025935595.1 Burkholderiales bacterium | reverse complement strand
CGGGCGCGGGTCAGCAGCTCGCAGCCGCTCGTCTCTCACGCGAGGACGTGGAGCGGATCGCCTGGACGAGCTCGGTCGGGATCCACGTCACGCCGCTCGGGGAGTGGGCGCTGTTCGGCATCCTCGCGCTCACCAAGGGGTTGCCCCGCCTCGAAGCCGACAAGCGCGACCGGCGCTGGGCGCACTATCCGGTGGACGAGGCTCGTGGGACGACCGTGCTGATCGCCGGTCTCGGAGAGATCGGCCGGGAGGTCGCACGCCTCGCGGAGGCATTCGGCATGAACGTGCTCTCCACCCGCCGGAACGTCGGCGACCTGGACGAGCTCCTGCCGCGTGCCGACTCGCTGGTGATCACCTTGCCGCTGACCGACGAGACGCGCGGCATGTTCAACCGTCGTCGCATCGGTCTCATGAAACCGGGCGCGATCGTCGTCAACATCGGCCGAGGGCCGGTGGTCGACGAGGAAGCGCTGATCGACGCGCTCCGCTCCGGTCACATCCGCGGCGCGGCGCTCGACGTGTATGCCACCGAGCCGCTCTCGGCCGACAGCCCGCTCTGGGAGCTCGA
Source organism: Burkholderiales bacterium (assembly GCA_025935595.1). GTDB lineage: Bacteria > Actinomycetota > Thermoleophilia > Gaiellales > Gaiellaceae > PALSA-600. Next base: position 2,479 of record JAICUZ010000303.1, on the reverse strand, counting down.
CAACGTGATCCTGAGCCCGCATACCGCAGCGCAGTCGATCCACGAGAACGAGCGGATCGTCGAGCTCTTCGCGGACAACCTGCGCCGGTACCTCGCCGGCGAGGAGCTCCGAAGCCGCATCCGCACCGACCTGTTCTATTGAGGAGCCGTTCCTCAGGAGCCATGGCCCGTCGAGCCACGATTGGTGCCAGGCACCGTCTGGTGCGCTTCGCATGGAGGACATGACCGGTCCGGCACGATCAGGCTGTGCGCTCACCACTCCTCGTCGTCGTGACGGGTATGCCGTCGTCGGGCAAGACGACCGTCGCCGAGGCGCTCGCCTACGACCTTCGGCTACCGCTCGTCGCCAAGGACGAGATCAAGGAGTCGCTCTACGACACCCTCGGAGCGGGCGACGTGTCCTGGTCGGGCCGCCTCGGCGGCGCGGCGTACGGGATTCTCTTCGCTTTGGCCCGGGCCATGCTCGCGTCCGGTGTATCACTGATCGTCGAAGCCAACTTCTTTCGCGACCACGCACGTGACTTCGAGTCGCTCCCCGAGCACGGGTTGGTTCAGATCCACTGTAGTGCCCCGCTCGACGTGCTGCTCGAGCGGTATGCCCGTCGGGTCCGTCACCTCGGCCACCACGACGCCGAGAAGATCGCCGAGGTTCCCGGCCGGTACGAGAGCGGCACGCACTCGCCGCTCGACCTCGACGGCGTGCTGATCGAGCTCGACACCGCCGAAGCGGTGGATCTGGGCGCGGTCGCTGCACGCGTGCGCACGCAGCTGCGCGACCACTAGGTCACGGCGGCGTCGACGAGCGCGAGCGTGACGTCGACCATCGCCTCGAGGTCGGCGACCGCGATGTGCTCGTTCGGCGTGTGGATGTCCGTCATCCCGTTCGCGAGGTTGACGCACTCGAGGCCGCGCTCGTTGAAGACGTTCGCATCTGCGGCGCCGCCGGACAACTCGTACACAGGCTCGTACCCGCATCGCCCGAGCGCCTCCGCGGCGAGCACGACCGCGCGGTCCGACTTCGCGAAGCGGTACCCGCGGTAGCTCTTCCGCGACGTCGTCTCGACGTCGCACTCCGCGACGCCGGCAGCGAACGTGATCGCGTCCTGCATCTCCTGGATCAGGTCCGCGAGGCGCCGCTCGTCGTGCGAGCGCGCTTCCGCCTCGAACGTGCACCACTCCGGGACGATGTTCCCGGCCGTGCCGCCCGTGATCGTCCCGACGTTCGCGGTCGAGAACTCGTCGACGCGACCCAACCGGAACTCCGAGATCGCTCGAGAAGCTGCGGCGATCGCCGAACGCCCGTCCTCCGGATGCATCCCGGAGTGCGCGGCGCGGCCGTGGAACGTCACCTGGATCGCCTGCGAGAACGGCGCGCCGAGAATGACCGTCCCGATCGGCGCAGCCTGGTCGTACACATAGCCCATCCGGGCTCGAAGCCGCGTGTGGTCGAAGGCGTACGCACCGTTCAGCCCGACCTCTTCCTTCGGCGTGAAGAGCAGCTCGATCCCCGGATGCGGCCGGCCCTCCGCGAGCACGCGCCGCGTGCCCTCGAGCATCGCCGCGACCGCTGACTTGTTGTCCGCCCCGAGGATCGTGCCGGCGGCGTTACGGACGATGCCGTCTTCGACCACGGGCTCGATCGCCGCCGTCGGCGGCACCGTGTCGAGATGCGCGCAGAAGAAGAGCGGCTCGCCTTCGGCCGTCGGCTCGATCCGCGCGTAGAGGTTGCCCATATTCGAGCCGACGCGCGGGCCGGCGTCGTCCTCGTCGACCGTCAAGCCGCAGTCGAGCATGTACCGCGTGACGACGTCCGCGACCGCACGCTCGTCACCGGGCGGGCTCTGGATCGCCGCCAGCTCGCAGAACAGATCGAGGACCTCCGCCGCCACGGAGGCGAAACCTAGCGAGCCGCGTGTACCCCGGAGCGCGACCGCGACCGCTGCAGCGCCGCTGCGACGAACTCGCGGAAGAGCGGCGCGGGCCGGGTCGGCCGCGACTTGAACTCCGGGTGGAACTGCGACGCGACGAACCACGGGTGATCGGGCAGCTCGATGATCTCGACGAGGCGACCTTCCTGGAACGTCCCGCTGACCACGAGCCCACCGTCGACCAGCTGCTGGCGGTAGGCGTTGTTGACCTCGTACCGGTGCCGGTGGCGCTCCGAGATCACCGGTTCGCCCCCGTAGACCTCGCGCGTGTGCGTGCCGTCCGCCAGCTCGACCGCCTGTGCGCCGAGGCGCATCGTCCCGCCGAGGTCCTCGACCTCCTTCTGCTCGGGCAGCAGGTCGATCACCGGGTACGGCGTCTCCGGGTCCATCTCCGTCGAGTTCGCGCCGTCGAGACCGCACACGTGCCGCGCGAACTCCGACACGGCGACGTGCATGCCGAGGCAGATGCCGAGGTACGGGATCTCGTCCTCGCGCGCGACGCGGCAGGCGAGGATCTTGCCTTCCCATCCGCGCGACCCGAAGCCGCCGGG
>JAICUZ010000226.1 GCA_025935595.1 Burkholderiales bacterium | reverse complement strand
GACGCCGCACCCGAGCTGATCGTGATCGGCTCGTTTCCCGGCAAGCCCTCGTTCGCCGGCCTCGGCGAGCTGACGGGGACCGAGCTCGAGACGCTGTGGCCGTCGCGGACGACCGCCACACGCGAGGCGCTCGATACGGCGAGGACCGCCTGGGACGCGCTGCAGCAGCCGGAGCCGACTGCCCTCGCCGCGCTCGCGGTGCATGAGACGCCGCATCTGCCGTTCCTCGCCCGCGCGCTTGGGCGCCTGGTCGCGGAGCTGCCGTCGCCCAAGGACGGGCTTTCGCAGACGGAGCGTTTCGCACTCGAGGCGATCGCGGCCGGCGCGCGAAGCCCTCAGGCGGCATTCGCCGCATCGCAGCGTCTCGAGGAGGCACCGTTCCTCGGCGACACCTGGTTCTTCCGAATGCTCTCGACACTCGAACAAGGTGAGAATCGGCTTGTCGAGGGCGACCGCGAGCTACGCATCACCGACGCGGGCGAGCGCGTGCTGCGCGGCGAGGCGAACCGCGTCGAGCTACTCGGAATCGACCGGTGGGTCGGCGGGACGCACGTCACGAGCGGCTAGCGATGCGCTCGAGCGCCCACCGCGCGTGCTCGGCGACCAACTCGTCGTCTCCCGCCGCCGCGCGCTCGAGCGCAGGTACGTGCCCGGCGGTGCCGACGTTCCCGAGCGCGACCGCCGCGTTCCGCCGCAGCCAGCGCGGGTCGTTCCGCGGCACATACAGGCGGTCGTAGGACGCGACGAGCGCCCGGCCGTCTCCTTCGAGCCACGCGACGAGGTCGACGTGGCCCTCACCGGCCGCGTACCCGGCGCGGCGCTTCTCGACGCCGCGATTCCACGGGCAGACGTCCTGGCAGATGTCGCACCCGTAGATCTGCGCCCCGAGCTCCGCCCGGTAGTCCTCTGGGATCGCCGCCGGCGCCTGCGTCCAGTACGAGAGGCAGCGCGTCGCGTCGAGTGTCCCCGGCTCGTCGAGCGCGCCCGTCGGGCACGCCTCGATGCAGAGCGTGCACGAGCCGCAGTCGGCGTCGAGCGGCGCGGTCGGCTCGAGCTCCTGGTCGCTCACGAGCGTCCCGAGCACGACCCACGAGCCATGCCGGCGCGTGATCAGCATCGTGTTCTTGCCGTAGAAGCCGACGCCGCTCCGAGCGGCGGCCTCCCGGTCGACGTGCTGGTTCGCGTCGACCAGAACGCGGTAGGAGCCGCCGAGTCTCCGGCCGATCGCGTCGAGCTTCTCACGCAGGGCGGCGTACGCGTCGTCCCATGTGTAGCGCGGCAGCCGCCCTTCACCGGGTTCGAGCGGCGCCTCCGGACGCCAGTAACAGAGCGCCGCCGAGACGACGCTGCGCGCGCCGGGCAGCAGCGACTCGGGATGGCAGGACTCCTCGGGTCGGGCCATCGTGAAGCGCATGTCGGCGAAGAGCCCCCGAGCGCGACGCTCGCGGATGTGACGCTCGGTGTCCGTGTACGCCTCGGCACGCGTCACGCCGACGGCGTCGAGCCCGAGCTCGTCACCTAGGCGGCGGACGTCCTCCGTCAGCATGCGAGGATTCTGCCCGCGTGAAGGCGATTCGCATCCACGAGGACGGCGGGCCGGAGGTGCTCCGCTACGAAGACGTCGACGATCCGGTGCCGGCCGACGGGCAGGTGCTCGTCGAGCTGCGCGCGGCGTCGATGAACCACCTCGACGTCTGGATCCGCAAGGGGCTGCCCTCGGTGCCGAAGCCGCGCATCCTCGGCGCCGACGGTGCAGGCGTGATCGCCGGCACCGACGAGCGGGTCGTGATCAACCCCGGGATCGTCGAGAACGGCCGCACGCACATCATCGGCGAGACGCGCGACGGGACGCACGCCGAGCTGATCGCGGTTCCACGCGACTACGTCCATCCCATTCCCGGCGACCTGTCGTTCGAGGAAGCCGCCGCGTTCCCGCTCGTGTTCGAGACGGCGTACCGCATGCTCGTCACCCGTGCACGCCTGCAGGAAGGCGAATGGGTGCTGATCTGGGGCATCGGCGGCGGTGTCGCGACAGCGGCGCTCGCGATCGCGAAAGCGCTCGGCGCGAACGCGATCGTCACGTCGTCGAGCGACGCGAAGCTCGAGCATGCCCGCAAGCTCGGAGCCGACGCGGTCGTCAACCACGAGACGGAGGACGTCGTCGCCGTCGTCAAGGAGACGACGGGCGGCGGCGCGCACGTCGTGGTAGACGACGTCGGCGACGCGACGTGGAAGCGCACGCTCGACGCCGCACGACCCGACGGACGCGTCGTCGTCTGCGGCGCGACGACGGGCCCGAACCCACCGGCCGCGCTCCACCGCATCTGGTGGAAGCAGCTGTCGATTCTCGGCTCGACGATGGGGACGCCCGACGACTTCCAGGGCGTCTACGACCTGATCGCCGCGGGCCGCGTCAGGCCCGTGGTCGACAGCGTGTTCCCGCTCGCAGATGCACGGGCTGCCCACGAGCGGCTCGAGGCCGGCGAGCAGCTCGGGAAGATCGTCCTCTCGATCCCCTAGCGTCGCACGGATCAGCCGAAGCCCAGGATGAACTTAGCGTCGTCGGACATGCGTTCCGGCGTCCACGGCGGATCGAACGTCAGCTCGCTCTCGACGTCCTCGACGCCGGGGATCTGCCGCACGACGCGTTCGATGTCCTCCTGGATCATCGCCCCGGCCGGGCAGCCCATCGAGGTCAACGTGTACTGCACCTTGACCTTCGGGCCTTCGACCTCGGCGCTGTAGAAGAGGCCGAGCTCGACGATGTCCATCCCGAGCTCGGGATCCTCCACTTCGCGCAGCGCTTCTACGACCTCTGCTTCGGTAGCCATGAGTGGAAGTTAGCTCAGCCGGATCTCCTCGCGCCGTTCCCTCGCGAAGAAGTGGATGCTGTCCACGAACCGCACCCAGTTGCAGCGCGTGCACATGACGAGCGAGTGGGTGCGTGCGGAATCGGCGAGAAAGCGCACGCCGCGCAGCAGATCGCCGTTCGAGACGCCCGTCGCGACGACGATCAGCTCCTGCGGAGCGAGGTCGTCGATCGTGAACACTCGGTCGGGATCGGAGATGCCGTGCACTCTCGCCTCCTCGATCTCCGCCCGGCGGGTCGGCCACAGCTGGGCCTGAAGCTCTCCGCCGAGGCAGCGAAGCGCCGCGGCGGCCAGCACCGCCTGCCGGGTGCCGCCGATCCCGATCGCGAGATGGTCGTTCGTGCCGCGCACGGCAGCGCTGATGGACGCCGTGACGTCGCCGTCCTGGATCAGCTTGATCCGCGCGCCGGCAGACCGGATCTCCTCGATCAGGTCGTGGTGCCGCGGCCGGTCGAGAACGATCGCCGTGATGTCGTTGACCATCCGGTCGAACGCGCCCGCGATCGCCCGGATGTTGTCGCCCACCGGACGCGTGAGGTCGATCTGGCCCCGAGCCCGCGGGCCGACCGCCATCTTCCGCATGTACATGTCGGGCAGCGACGGCATCGAGCCGCGCGGCGCTGCGGCGATCATCGAGATCGCGTTGGTACCGCCGCGCGCGACCACCGCACGACCCTCGAGCGGGTCGAGCGCGAGATCGAACTCCTCGCCGCCCGCGCCGATCAGCGTCCCGGCCGCGAGCTGTTCGGCGTCCTCGTGAGCCCCGATGACCACCTTGCCGCTGATCGACATCTGCTCGAGCGCCTGTCTCGCTGCGGTGAAGGACGCCTCTTCCGCGGCTTCCTTGTCGGCGCGGCCCAACCAGCGCGCGCCTGCAAGAGCCGCGCGCTCGGTCACGCGTGAGAACGTCTCGCATCGGCACTGCGGCCGGTGGGCCTCAGTCGGCTCGGGCTCGCCGGACGACTCTTCCACCTGCGTCACCGCGACTCCCGAAACCGCTCCGCGGCGTCCATCACGAGCCCCATCACGCCGTCGATCGCCCGGTCCACGTTCGCATTCTCGACCACGGCAACACCCTCGCGCCTCGCGCGCCCCGACACGTATGTCTGGATCCGGCGGATGTCCTCGATCCGCTCGAGGTACTTGTCCATCGCGCGGCTCCCGCCGGTCGCGCCGTCACGAACGTGGAAGTGAAGCCGGTGCACGTCCTCGTCGGCGATCTCGAGCACGACGTGGACGAGCACCGCGCCGTCGAGCGCGCGCGGGACGAGCCCCGGTACGAGGTGGACGCCCTCGAGTACCATCGACCAGCCTTCGGTCAACGACCGGTGCAGCGCCGCATCTACGCCCACGCAGACATGGCGGCACTGCTCGACGAACCCCACCACCGTCGGATCGCCCGTCACCTCCTCGTCGAGCGCCTTGCCCGCCTCGAAGCTCGAGTAGTGGATCGTCGGCATGAACTCCGGCGAGAAGAACGCACGCATCGTCTGCCGGATGAAGTCGGTCGACGCGACGCGGTTGATGCCGAGGCGGTGCGCGACCTCGACCGCGACCGTCGACTTCCCGGTCCCGGTCGAGCCGCCGATCATCACGACCACCGGCACGTCGAGCTGCTG
>JAICUZ010000305.1 GCA_025935595.1 Burkholderiales bacterium | reverse complement strand
GCTGCGACGGCGCCACCTCGTGATGGTGGTACTCGATCGCGATCCCCATCGCCTCGAGTGCCCGAATCGTCTCGTTCCGCAGCTCGGTCGCCGCGTCGAGCGCGGTCATCGCGAAGTAGCCGCCCTCGTCGAGCGTAATCGTCGACTCGTTGTCGGCGAACAGGAAGTACTCGAGCTCCGGGCCGATGTTGAACGTGTCGAAGCCGAGCGACTCCATCCGATCGAGCGCACGCCGCAGGACGTACCGCGGGTCGCCCTCGTACGGCTCGCCGTTCGGCGTGACGACGTCGCAGATCATGCGGCCGACCTTCGCCTCGCCGTCGCGCGTCGGCATCAGCCGGTACGTCGTCGGGTCCGGGATGGCGACCATGTCGGACTCCTCGATCGCGTTGAAGCCGGTGATCGACGAGCCGTCGAAGCCCATGCCGTCGTCGAGCGCGCCGGGGAGCTCCGAGGGCGTGATCGCGAAGCTCTTCAGGTGACCCTCGATGTCCGTGAACCAGAAGAGGGCGTACTCGACGCCGTCCTTCTCCATCTGCTTCAGCGCCTGCTTGCGCGCCTCGGGAGTGGACGTCGCGCGGTCCTTGCTCTCGATCATGCCCATCGTGTCGCTCGCTCCTTTTCGGCCCGGAATCGGTGCCGTCTTCCTATCACCCGGAGGACGGGAGTGGGCCCTGGAACGTGATCGACCTCGACGTGTCGACGTACCCGAGCCTGCGATTCAACGCCTGCATCGCCTCATTGCCGCGCTGCGTCCAGGTGATGAGCTCCGCTAGCCCGTTTTGAGCCGCCCAGTTGAGCTGCGCGCGCTTGAGCGCGGTCGCAACGCCGTGGCGTCGCCTGTCGCGCCGCACGACGGTGAGGCCGTGATGCGCAGACCCGATCTCCGCGTGTGTTAGTAGGCCGGCGTAGCCGACAGGCTCGCAGCGGTCGAGCGCGACGAAGGAGCCTTCAGCGATCGTCGCCTCCTCGCGCAGCCACTCCTCGAGCGTGTAGCTGATGACTCCCGGAAGCGGCATGTCGGCATAGCCCTGTTGTGCGATCGGCCACACCGCGCGAAGCAGGTCCTCGCGGCGGTCGCCGACGGCGATGAGCTCCATGCCGTCGGGCGCGGCCACAGGATGCTCATCGCCGACCACACGGCGCTGTTCGAGCTCGTGGTCGACCTCCGACAACCCGTAGCGCTCGACGAACGCCAGCGAAGCCGGGTCCGCGGCATCGACGAACGCTGACAGGCCGTCGCGGCCGAGCGCCCGCGCGTGATCGATCAGCGCCGCGGCGATCGCCGTTCCGATCCCCCTGCGGCGATGACCGAGGAGAACACGCGCCGCGACGAACGCCAGCCCGTCGAAGTGCGACGGCGCCGCGATGCCGCACCCGACAGGCTCACCGTCTGCCTCCGCGAGGAGCAATAGGCGGCCCTCCTCATCGCTCGACCGCAGTTGCTCTGCCGACACCGGCTGATTCGGAACCACCGCACTCTTGACCGAGGCCCACGCCTCGAGGTCATCGTCGGACCCGACAGCCCTCAGCTCGATCATGCGAGCGTCCAGACGGAGACGTGCGAGGCCGACTCGGCGGTGAAAGGCTCGTGGTGCCAGCCGGCCCAGCGCTCGCTCAGCGTCATTCCGGCGAGCCGCGCCATCAGATCGAGCTCGGCCGGCCAGACGTAGCGAAACTCGCCCGCGCCGTATCCGCCGCGTCCGGGGGAGTAGTGGTGCGAGACGAGCCGCTGCGTCAAGACGTCGTACTCGTCGAAGCCGAGATGCTCGGGCGTGACATCGAACGGAACGAAGTCCTGGCCGGGCGGAAGCCGGCGGAGCTGTGGCACGAAGAGCTCGACCACGAAGCGGCCACCCGGAGAGAGGTGCGCTGCGGCGTTCGCAAACGCCGCCACCTGGCCCGCTTGCGTCGTGACGTTGCTCAGCGAGTTCCACACGAGATAGACGAGCGAGAACGTGCCGTCCACCGTGGTGGTCGTGTAGTCCCCGAGGGTGGTCGTGACTCGGCCGCCCTTGGCGTGGAGCTGCTCGAGGACCGTGGACGAGATGTCGACGCCGTGCACGCGCACGCCGCGCTCCGCGAGCGGGAGCGCGATCCGACCGCTGCCGACGGCGAACTCGAGCGCGCCGCCGGCAGCCATCGGAGCGAGGAAGTCGACAGTCGGCCCGACGACCTCGGGCGCGAACATCGGGTCGGTCTCGTCCATCATCCGCTGCGCTTGAGCTTCCCGCGCTTCTTCGCGTACCGCTCGCCGACCTTGAAGACCGAGAGCCCGATCGGGATGGAGAACGCCCCGATCACGAGCAGCGGCCACACGTCGGCCCACGCGAGCCCGGCGCCGTTCAGGATCTGCTCCCGGTTGCCGCGCAGCGCGTACGTGGCCGGCGAGATCTTGGCGACCCACTGCATCCAGTCCGGCAGCACGCTGACCGGGTAATAGACGCCCGACACGACGAGCATCAGCCCCTGCGCGACGAAGCCGAGCTGCGTGCCCTTCTCCGGCGAGACGAGCGGCAGCACCGCGGTCATCATCCCGACCCCGATGAACGAGATCGAGGCGATCGCCAGCAGCGCGATCGCGGCGCCGTAGTTCGCATGCGGGAGATGGATGCCGATGAAGAGCACGACCGCGAAGAACACGAGCGCCGCGCGTACGAGCCCGTAGATGACGGCGTAGACGCCCATGCCGATCAGGTGCACCGGACGCGAGACCGGCGCCATGAACGTGTACTCGATCGTTCCCTCCCAGCGCTCCCACGCGACGGTCTCGGTGACGATCTCGAAGATGATCCCGAGGTACGCCCAAATCACGCCGCCGACGAGGAACGCCGTGGCGAGCGAGTTTTGCTCCGCCGGCGAGACGTTGACGCCGCGAGCGATGAACACGATCGTGAGCGTGTTCGCGATCGTCCAGAACATGAACGCGACGTCCCACCAGATGTAGCGCTTGACGAGGTACAGGTTCCGCTCGACGACGCCCGAAAGCCCGATCAGCTCGTGGCGCACGGTGCTGGAGC
>JAICUZ010000231.1 GCA_025935595.1 Burkholderiales bacterium | reverse complement strand
CGCCGGCGGCGATTGCTTCGTCCGTCGCGGTGTCGCAGGCATGGAGTGACACGAGCAGGTCGATCGGCTCGTCGCTCGCGTAGTCGGCGATCGTCGACACCTCGAACGTCGCCTCGTCGTAGCCGAGCGCTGACGCAACGCGTCGGACGGTCTCGATCACGGACGGGTTGACGTCGATCCCGACGAGCTCGACCCGTGTGCCGACCTCGCGTCCGTACGCGACGAGCGCGAGGCTCATGTACGCCTTCCCGCATCCCGCGTCGACCACGCGGATGCGGTCGCGGTCCCAGATCGGAAGCGGCCGCAGCAGCTCGACGTAGTGCTGCACCTGACGTTCCTTGGCGCGTGAGATCTTCGTCGCACGGAACAGCGGATGGTCGGGCGGCAGCGGGTGTCGTTTGCCGCGGTCGTGGCGACCGCTCGCTGCGGCGGCGGACGACGGTCGGCCCTTGGAGACAAGCCAACGCCCCTTCTTCGTCCGTCGTGCATGGAGATCGCCCTCCGGAGCGAGCAGGTGAACGTTCCGCGCGTCGGCGAGGAGCGCGTCGAGGCGCTCGGGCCACGAGCCACGGTCGACGGTCTCCGTGCGCGCCCCGTCGACGACCTTGAGCGCCGGGCCGCGCGCCAGGTCGACGGGCGTCGCGGTCACGCCGTCGACGACGAGCTTGCGCCAGCCGTCCGAGAGGGCTCGCTCTCGAAGCTCCTCCATCTTGTTGAGTGTGCCAGGAGGACGACGGTCAGCTCGGGCGGCGGACGCCGGATGAACGACGCCAGGGTGCGGAGATCGTCGGCGGCTTCCGGGGCGAGCGTCGGCTCGGCGCGTGCGATATCGGCCAGCGCCGCCTGCCACTCGACCCCGCTCGTCCCGATGAACGGCCTGACGGTCACCACCTGTCCCTTCGCCACGTAGATGCCGCGCCGCGTCCCGTCGTGCTCGCCGGGCACGACGAGACAGACCGAGAGATCGCGGAGCCGTCGCATCCGCTGCACCTCACGTGCGGCGGTCTCGAGCGCGGCGATGCGATCACGGAGACGCGCGGCGTCTTCGAAGCGGAGGTCGCGCGCAAGCCGCTGTAGCTTCTCCTGGAGCTTGGGCAGCGCATCCTCGAGGGTCTCCCACTCGACGCCCTGCAACGCCCGCGCCGCGAGCCGGCCGGTCCGACGGCTCGACAGCGGCCCGAGCTCGCCGGGTTGCGACGAGCACACGACCGAGTCACCGCGCCGACGGAGATACACGTAGCGGTCGGGGCGGACAGCCCGCCGATTTGCCGGCGGCCGCAGCTCCCTGATCAGGCGGAGCTCCTCGAGCGCCGCCTCGACCTCCGAGCCGAGTGTCCGCCACTCGACGCGCTCGAGCGCACCGAGCGCCGCTTCGACCGCCGGGCGCTGTCGCTCCGACCGGAAATACGAACGCAGGCGCGCGCGAAGGTCGCGTGCGCGCCCGACGTACAGAACGTGATCGTTCGCGTCGCGGAACAGGTACACCCCGGGCCGCTGTGGCGCACCGAAGGCGAGGCTTCGCTTGCGATGCACGCGGCGTGGGCGCGTCGCTGCCAGCTCGACGAGGTCGGCCACGGTGCGTGCGCCGCGCTCCTGTGCCATGCCGATCAGGCAGAGGAGGATCTCGGCGGTCGCCTCTGCATCGGGAAGGGCACGGTGACACGGACGCGCGTCCGTCGCGAAGCGGTACGAGAGCGCGGAGAGGTTCGCGGGTTGGCGACCCAGCAGGCGACGCGCGAGCCCGACCGTGTCGACGACCGTCGCCGCGGTGCGACGCCCCGTCGCGCGCATCGTCTCGTTGTCGAGGAACGCCATGTCGAAGCGCGCGTTGTGCGCCACGAGGACTGCGTCGCCGGCGAAGCGGAGGAAACGCCTGACGGCGGCCTGCACCGGCGGCGCCCGGCGCAGTTCGGCATCGCGAAGACCCGTCAGCGCGGCGATCGCCGGATCGAGTCGCGCGCCCGGGTTGGCGAGTGTCTGGAACCGCTCTCCGAGACCGAGCCCGCACACGCGGACCGCCCCGATCTCGCACGGCCGCGCCGTTGACGGGCGAAGTCCGGTCGTCTCGAGGTCGAAGACGACGAATGTCGCCTGCTCGAGCGCGAGCGCATCGCCCGGCGCCTCGGTGAGCGCGACGAGATCACCCGCCCACCGAAGCCGCGCATCGTCGCGGACCGCCTCGCCGAGCAGCGACCGCGCGAGACCGACGGGAACCTGCGAACCGAGCTTGAGGACGAGGCGCGCCGCCTCGTCAGCCGCAACCGGCCCCCGCCGCTCCTCGACGAGCTCCACGAGCCGGTCCGCTGCGTCGAGACGGAGCTGCATCCGTCCGATGCTAGTGCGAACATGTGTTCGTGTCTAGCGCCGTCTGGCCAGAGCGAGCCCCGTCAGCAGCTCGCGCACCACCCGCTCAGCGACAAGCGCGGTGACGTCCGCTGAGCCGATCGCGGTCGGGATCACCTCGACCACGTCGGCAGCCGCCAGGTCGACCCGAGACGCGATCTCGCGCACCGCCCAGAGGAGGTCGATCGACGTCATGCCGCCCGGCTCCGGCGTGCCCGTGCCCGGGGCGAACGCAGGGTCGAGCACATCGACGTCGACGGTCACATAGACCGGGCCCTCCCCCACGTGCGCAAGCGCCCGCTCGACGACCTCGCGGATGCCGAGGTCGCGGACGTCGTGCATGAAGAACGACGCGATCCCGTGCTCGCGTTGCCAACCGAATTCGGCCGGCCCGGGCCAGTACCCGCGGAGACCGATCTGCGCGTACCGCGCGCCTGCGACCGCTCCTGCCTCGACGAGCCGGAACATGGGCGTGCCGTGCGAGCGCTCGATGCCGAACACGTCGCGGCCTGTATCCGTGTGCGTGTCGAAGTGGATCAGCCCGATCGGCCCGCGACGCGCGGCCACCGCCGACACGCACGGCTCGGTGATCGAGTGGTCGCCGCCGAGCGTGACCGGGATGACATCGGCGTCGACGACTTCGCCGACGAGGCGGGCGATCGACTCGTGCGAATGGGCCGGGTCGGCCGGCAGCACGGGCGCGTCGCCGTAGTCGACGACCCGGAGCTCGGCGAACGCATCGATCCCCGCCTCGAGGTGCGGCCCGGGAGGGCACGATGCGGCACGGATGGCGCGCGGAGCGAATCTCGTGCCCGGGCGGTCCGACACGAGATCGTCCATCGGCGCACCGACGATCGCGACGTCGACGCCCTCGAGGTGCGCGGGCTCCTGCGCGATCAGCGCCCCGCCGAACGAGAGGAAGCCGGCGTAGTCGGGCTTGTCGGGGAGCGGCCGCCAACGCGCGAGTGGGTCGATCGTCACGTGCGCATCCCGCCGACCATCGTCGCCGTCAGCTCACGCTCGGCGGCGCTGACTGCCGAAGCGTCGTCCGGAAGCTGGCCGAGCACCCAGCCCGTCAGCACCTCTTCGAGCGCGCCGTAGAGCATCCAGGCGGCGAGCTTCGGGTCGAGCTCGGCCCGGAACGTGCCGTCGGCCTGGCCTCGCGACACCATACGCTCGAGGCTCGCGAACGCCTGGCCGATCTCGTCGAGCTCGTCCTGGATGTGCGGGTTGCGCGTCACCTCGCGAACGAGCAGGCGCACGAGATCGGGATCGTCGCGCCAGGCGCGAAGGACGATCTTCACCACCAGCTCGAGCTGCTCGGCCGCGTTCGCGCCGGTCTCCTCCGCGAGCGCAACCGCCGCGAGCAGCCTCCCCCACGCCTCGCGGAAGACTGCCTCGAGCACGGCTTCCTTCGACTCGTAGTAGTGGTAGACGAGGCCGTACGCGACGCCGGCTTCCTTGGCAACGTCGCCGACGCGCGACGCGTCGTAGCCCTGGGCGGCGAACACGCGGACCGCGGCCTCGAGAATCCGGCGCCGCTTGTCGTCGGCCGTCACGGCCGAACCCTACTCCGGGCGGTTTCGTCAGCGCCGCGAGCGCGCCGCTGCGAGCGTCCGGTTGCCCGACAGGTCGTAGGCGGAGATCTGCCAGCGATGCGTTCCCGGTCGGAGCGTCGTGCGGAAGTCGGTGGCGCCCGGCGGCAGAATCGTCGTGCGCCCGTCGACGGTGAGCGAGTACCTCTCGAGCTCCGGATCGCTCGACTGCTGCCACGAAAACCGCACGGGCGCAGAGCCGCGCGACGTGAACGTGGACGCCGGCCGTGTAGCTCTGAACGGCGACGGCGGCGTGGTGTCTGGATGCGCGAGCGCCGCGAGCGCACCCGTCGCGGAGAGAAGCCCGTTCGCCTCGACCTTGCCGTGGAGTGCCTCGACGTTCGTGTTGGCACCCACGATGATCGCCCGCCGCACTTGGGCCGCGTTCGCCGCCGGGTCGGCAGCGAAGAGCAGTGCGGCAACCCCCGACGTCGCCGCCGCTGCCGCCGACGAGCCGCCGAGGTAGCCGCCGGTCGCGTT
>JAICUZ010000060.1 GCA_025935595.1 Burkholderiales bacterium | reverse complement strand
CGGCTGCGCGACATCGGCGGGATCATCGTCATCGACTTCATCGACATGGCGAGCCCCAAGAACCGTGCCGCGGTCGAGAAGGCGCTCGGCGAGGAGCTCGAGCGCGACCGGACGAAGACCTACGTCGTCGAGATCTCACCGCTCGGCCTCGTCGAGATGACGCGTCAGAACGTCACCGACGGCCCGCGCGAGGTGATGACGAAGAAGTGCCCGACGTGCGGCGGCGACGGCATCGTCGTCTCCGAGCACACTGCGGCGGTCGACGTCGAGCGGCGGCTCCGCGGTCTCGTGACGCCGGGCTCGCGCTCGAAGGCGTTCCGTGTCGAGGTGAACGCGAAGGTCGCCTGGCTCGTCGCCGGCTCCGGCGGCTCGCGGCTCCGCGAGCTCGAGGAGACGACGAAGCGGCGGTTCTTCCTGGTCGGCAAGGAGGGCGAGCACCTCGACCACTTCAAGGTGCTCGATCAGGGAACGCTCGAGAAGCTCACGCCGAAGGTCGGCATGGACGTCGGCCAGGAGGTGGACGTCAAGCTCGGCGAAGTCGGGCTCCACGACCCGCACGCGGGCGTCGGGAAGGTCGGCGACGTCGACGTCGTCGTCGGCGGCGCCGCGAAGCTCGTCGGCAAGAAGGTGACCGCACGCGTCACTGCGCTGACCGACGGACTCGCCTGGGCCGAGCTTTTGACTCCTGCCGAGGAGCTCGACGAGCCGCTCACCGCGGAAGGAGAGGCGGAGCGGCCGACCCGCGCGAAGAAGAGCTCCGCTCCGAGGAAGAAGGTCGAGGCCGAGGCCGAGGCAGCGGACGAGCCCGAGGCAGCGGACGAGCCCGAGGCAGCGGACGAGCCCGAGGTCGAGGTCGAGGTGGCCGAGGAAGCCGCCGAGGACGGGGACGAGCCTTCGGCGCCCGCGAAGAAGAAGACGCGCCGCGGGTCACGCGGCGGTCGGAACCGCAAGAAGAAGGCTACGACGGCGGGCGTGAGCGAAGAGCCGGTCGAAGAGGTGTCAGACACCGAGGTGTCCGACACCCCGGAGGCTCCGCCCCCGCCGGTCATCCACCTCCCGGGCCGCGACCTGACCGACGAGGACGATGAAGCACCGACGCCGGCCAAGAAGCGGACGCGCCGAGGCTCCCGCGGCGGACGAAACCGCCGCAAGAAGACCGCCACAGCGGGCGCCGCCACGGCCGAGGTGCCGGAAACGGAAGAGGTCGAGGCCGCCGAGGACCCGTCCGAGAACGGCGACTGGGGCTACACCCCGATGAGCCAGTGGGGGTTGGACGACGACGCCGCGTAGCGGCTACACTGGCGACCGCTCGCGGGCTCCCGCCCGCGTTTTCTCCGTTATGGACTACGCGATCATCCGTCTTGGTGGGAAGCAGTACCGCGTCCGCGAGGGTGAGACGCTCGTCGTCGACCGGGTGAAGGCGGACGAGGGGAAGACGTTCACTCCGGACGTCCTGCTCGGCGATGCCACGGTGACCGCCAAGGTCGTCGCGCACGAGCGGGGCCCGAAGATCCGCATCGGCAAGTACAGGCGGCGCACCGGCTACAAGCGCCACAACGGGTTCCGCGCCGCGACTTCGCGCATCGAGATCTCGCTCGGCGGCGCCAAGAAGGCCGCCGCTCCCAAGAAGGCCGCTGAGGCGCCGAAGGCCGAGAAGCCGGCGGTTGTCGAGGAGCACGTCAAGGGCATGCCGAGCGGATACGAGGAGATGACGGTGGCGCAGATCAGCGAGGGCGCAAAGACGTGGAACCGCCCGATGCTGGAGGCGGCGCTCGAGTACGAGCAGGCGCACGCAGCACGGAAGGGCGCGATCGCCGCCCTCGAGTCGGCGCTGAAAGCGAAGGAGGGCGACTCCTAATGGCACACAAGAAGGGCCTCGGCTCCTCGAAGAACGGCCGCGACTCGAACCCGAAGTACCTCGGCGTGAAGATGTTCGACGGCCAGCTCGCGCAGCCGGGCAACATCATCGTCCGCCAGCGTGGCACCCGGTTCCGCCCTGGCCCCGGCACGCAGATCGGTCGCGACGACTCGATCTTCGCGGTGGTCGCTGGCACGGTCTCGTTCCGGACGAGCGGCGAGCGCCGCTTCGTCTCGGTGCTCGAGCCCTCCGAGTAGAGACATCTGATGTTCAACGACCGGGCCCGGATTCGCGTCCAGGCCGGCAAGGGCGGCGACGGCGGCTTGAGCTTCCGCCGCGAGAAGTACGTGCCGAAGGGCGGGCCGGACGGCGGTGACGGCGGCCGCGGCGGCGACGTCGTGCTCGTCGCGGACGCGTCGCTGCGCGACCTCTCCGCGCTGCGCCGCCGTCGGCTGATCAAGGCCGGCCGCGGCGAGAACGGGCGCGGGGCGCGCAAGCACGGCGCAGACGGCGGGGACACCGAGCTACGCGTCCCGGTCGGCACGCAGGTGTTGTCCGACGACGGCGATCTGATCGCCGACCTCGCGCACCCGGGCGCGCGCGTCGTCCTCGCGAAAGGAGGTCAGGGCGGGCGCGGCAACGCACGGTTCGTCTCGTCGACGCGCCAGGTGCCGCGGTTCGCAGAAGTGGGGCCGCCCGGCGAAGAGCTCGACGTCGAGCTGCACCTGAAGCTGCTCGCGGACGCCGCGCTCGTTGGCTTGCCGAACGCCGGCAAGTCGTCGTTGCTCACGCGCATCTCGAACGCGCGGCCGAAGGTCGCCGACTATCCGTTCACGACGCTGCAGCCTGTGCTCGGCACCGTCGAGTCGCCGGACGGCCGGCAGCTCGTCGTCGCAGACGTGCCGGGGCTGATCGAGGGGGCATCCGAGGGTGTCGGGCTCGGGCATGAGTTCCTCGCGCACCTCGAGCGTGCGCGGACGCTCGTTCACGTGATCGACGCGTCGCATCCCGCGGACGAGCAGTGGCGTCTGATCGACGCCGAGCTCGCTGCGTACGGGGCCGGCCTCGACGAGCGACCGCAGATCGTGGTGCTGAACAAGATCGACCTCGTCACCGACCCGGAGTTCGGCGTCGACGATCCGCGGGTGATCGCGGTTCTGCGCGTCTCGTGCGCGACCGGCGAAGGGATCGACGAGCTTCGCAAGCAGCTGTTCACGCTCGTCTCGGAGCCGGTCGTCGAGGAACGGCTGGACGAGCTCGCGGACTTCCTCGTCTACAAGCCCGAGCCGAAGGTGCGGCCGTGGCGGCTGCTGCGCACCGACGGCGGCTTCCGCGTGCTCGGCACGCCGCCGTCGAACGACGAGCTCGAGCGCGCGCTGAAGGCGGCCGGTGCGCGCAAGGGCGCGGTCGTCGAGGTGGGGGACGAGGAGCTGGAGCTCGCGTGACTCTCGGACTGTTCGGCGGCGCGTTCGACCCACCACATCGTGGGCACGTGCAGCTCGTCCGGTGCGCGAGGGAGTTGCTCGGCTTCGACCGGGTGATCGTGGTCGTCGCGGCACGTCCCGGGCACAAGTCGGTCGAGACGCCGCCGGGCCTGCGCGCGGAAATGGCGCGTGCAGCGTTTCCCGGCGACGAGGTGATCCTCGACGACCACGCCCGCACGATCGACCTCCTGCGCGACCATCCGGAATGGCAGGACGCATGGTTCGTGCTCGGCGCGGACGAGTTCGCGGACTTCCTGTCGTGGAAAGAGCCCGACGAGGTGCTCGCCCATGTCCGGCTCGCCGTGGGCACGCGACCCGGCTTCCCGCCCGAACGGCTGCAGACCGTCCTCGACGGCGTCGAGCGGCCGGAACGTGTGCGGCTCTTTGCGATGGAGCCGGTACCGGCCGCCTCGCGCGACCTTCGGGCCGACTTCGTCGTGTCCGATGTTCCTCCGCCGGTGGCGGAGATCGTCCGTCGCGAGGGGCTGTACCGGGCGCACCCCGGGGTACACTGACGTGCAGTTGAAGCCGATCGAACAGGCACGCGCGATTGCGGCCCTTGCCCAGGAGAAGCTCGGCCGCGACGTGGTCATCCTCGACATGCAGCCCGTCTGCGCGTACACGGACTACTTCGTCGTGGTGACGGGCAACAACCCGCGCCAGACGAAGGGGATCTGGGACGAGGTGCACGCCCGCATGAAGAAGGACCACGGGCTGCTCCCGCGGAACGCCGACGGCGAGCGCGAGGCGACGTGGATCGTCGCCGACTTCGTCGACGTCGTGCTGCACGTCTTCACCCCCGAGGCGCGCCAGTACTACCGCCTCGAGGAACTGTGGGACGACGTGCCGCACGAGAAGGTCGAAGCGGCGACGGCGTAAAGGTGTCTGACACCACAGGTGTCAGACACCAGTCGGGGCTACACTGCCGAAGCTGCCTGGGCCCATAGCTCAGTTGGGAGAGCGTTTGGCTGGCAGCCAAAAGGTCGCCGGTTCGAGCCCGGCTGGGTCCACCTGAAAAGCCGCCCTTCGGGCGGCTTTTTCTAGTCCGCCGGCGGCCGCACGACCGCCCCGCCGTTCCCGCGCTGCACGACGAACGGCAGCATGCGCTCGGAGCAGTACGCCTCGATCGCACGGATCGCGTCGTCGATTAGCCGCTCGCGTTCGTCGGTTGCGAACTGCACGTGCAGCGCGCACCGCTCGTCGGTGTCGACGATCTCCGCGCTGAGGCCGCACGACGCCAGCGCCTCGGTCAGCTCACTTCCGATGCCCCGGCGGGGCACGTCGATCTCGATCGTCTCGGCCACCGCCGGGTCAAGTACCGCGAAACGCGACTTTCTATGCATGCCTCCGCAGGAGCCGCGGGAGCAGTGCGGGCCGAGGAGCGGCCTCGCGCAGCTGTTCGGCGCGCACCTCGAGCAGGTGCACCAGGTGTGCGGTCTTCACGAACGGATCGCGGATGACGGGATCGCCGTTGAGCGGCTTGGCCGCGACGAGCTTGCCATCGAGGAGCGCCACGACGAGCCGGCCGTACGGGACCGGAACCTCGGAGAGCGCCGCGAGGCGGTCGATCTCCGGGTCGTCCGCCGGCTTGCACATCCTGAGCTCGATGTCGGGCGACTCGACGCGAGCCGGCTCCCGCCGCTTGCGCGGCCGGGCCGCACGGCGCAGGGTCGCGATCCGGTCTTCCATGATCAGCCTCCTCACCTCTAGATCCAGCATGTTGGGCCTCCCAAGGCTCGTGTAACCAGTGATATGATGTTACCAGTTACGTAACCTCCTAAGCAAGGTGAATGGTGAACACCGAGCTCGTCCAAGACTTCGTCAACTCCCGTGAGCTTCGCCCGGCCGTGGAGGACCTCCGGACGCCGGAGCAGCTGATCGCCTGGCTCGGTACGCATGGGCTGCTCGAACCGGGCGCCCCCGTCACGGAAACCGACCTCGCCGAAGCGGTGCGTGTCCGGGAGGCCCTGCGCGACCTGTTGTCGGCGAAGGTCGGGATCGAGGTCGATCTCGAAGCGGCGAAGGGCGAAATCGACGCCGCAGCACGCCGGGCCGGCCTCGAGCTCCGCTTCGACCCGACGTGCCCACGCGTCGAGCCGACCGTCGGCGGCGTGCGCGGCGCGATCGGCCGGATCCTCGTCGAGGTCTATGACGAGATGGTCGACGGCATCTGGGAGCGCATGAAGGCATGCAAGGCAGAGGACTGCCGCTGGGCGTTTCTCGACACGTCGAAGAACAAGTCACGAGCGTGGTGCTCGATGGAGAGCTGCGGCAATCGCGCCAAGGTGAACGCGTATCGCCAGCGTCACCAGCTCTACCCGGCGCACCCGCACCATTAGGCCCCTCCGGCACACAATCGGCGCAGAGTCGGCACAGACACGTTCGCGAGCCGCACGTACCGTTGTCTCAAACGACAACGAAAGGAGTGAAACGTGCGCAGGGCTTCTCTACTGCTCGTGCTCGTGGCGATGCTGGCGTTCGGCGGTTCCGCAGCGGCGTCGAACGGCCCGCCGGTGGCGTGCGGGGCGACGTGCGACCCCGGCGGCGGGTACACCGGCTGCAAGACGATCTCGGCGACGCACACGTCGAGCGCCTGGCTGGTCTATTCGATCAGGCACGTCCTCGTCGTCTCGTACTGCAAGCGCCTCGGCGTCATCACGAGCATCTCGATCGTCGCGCACTACTGCGATGCCGCCGGACTGGTCTCGTGCTCTCCGACCGTCGCCTGGAAGACGGGTGGAGGCGTCGGCAACACGTGGGCGACGTTCGAAGCTCACGCCCAATGGACGGTCAATACCCTGCACATCTACAACAACACCGATGTTGTCGGTCTCACCGTGCCGACCATCGACGGCTGATGAAGGACACGTGGTGCAAGCGACTCGCGATCATCGCGGCCGTGTGGGCGGTCCTCGCGCTCACGCTGCAGATCGCCGTCTCACTTGCATTCCGGTGACCTGAACTAGTGTCGCGGTCGTGGAGCTTCGCCCCACGACCGACGGCGACCTGCCCGCGCTGTACGCGACCTTTGTCGACGCCGTCGACACGGTCTTCGGGCCACGAGGCTTCGACACGCCGTCGCCGTCGGTCGAAGGGTTCGCGAATCTCCAACGCCACGTTCTCGCGACGGGTGTCGGGTACGTCGCGGAGGAGAGCGACGAGGTGATCGGCTTCGGCTCGGCGTGGTCGCGCGGCGACGACTGGTTCCTGGCCTGCCTGTTCGTCCGCGGGCGCGCGCAGGGGCGGGGCGTGGGGTCGATGCTGCTCGACGCCGTCTGGGGTGACGCGCGTCGCCGGCGAACCGTGACGGATGCGATCCAGCCGGTGTCGAACGTCCTCTACGGCCGGCGCGGCCTCGTTCCGGCGACGCCGCTCCTGACATTCGAGGGCGTACCGCGCCTCTCGGCCGGTGCCGCGGAGGCGCGCGCCGACCTCGCGGCGATCGACGCGGTGGCCTACGGGTTCGATCGGACGATCGACCATCGGTACTGGGAGCTGCATGCACGGCGAACCGAATGGGGCGACGCCTACTCGTACGCGTTTCCGCGTGGCGACATCGGGCCGGTCGCCGGCACGACCTCGGCAGCCGCTGCACGCGCGCTCGCGGCAGAGCTTGCGCGAAGCGAAGGGGCGGTCCGCGTCAGGGTCCCGGGGTCGGCGCGCGAGCTCGTGGAGGTCGCGCTGCGCGCAGAGCTCCGGCTCGGCCCCGTTCCCGGTCTCGTGCTCCTCTCGCCGGGCGCCGAAGCGCCGACTGCGCTGGCGCCCTCGGGCTACATGCTCTTCTAAGAGGGCTCTCGCGATTGGATTCACCGGCGACGGGCGTGGGTACAATCGGCGGATGTCGGGTGAAGCGTGGGGGTTCGTCTTCCTGATGCTCGCGCTCAAGCTTCCGATCGTGTACCTCGGATTCGTCGTGTGGTACGCGATCAAGGCCGAGCCGGAGCCGGACGTCGACGAGCAACAGGACTTCTCGATCTGGCGGCCGTGGCGCCGGCCCGAGAGCCCACGCCCGCGACGCGGCGGCCCGCACGGCTCGCGCGACTCCGCCCGGGTGCAGCGGGCCCGGCGCGATAAGCTGTCGACGTGAGCTCGACGACACGCGACTCGATCCGGCCCGCCGAAGCAGTCGCCGGGTTCCTCGCCGCGTCCGGCCTGTTCATCGGCTTCCTGGAGCTCTTCTACCGACCGTTCCGGCTTGTCCCGGTCGCCGTCGTCCTGCTCGTCGTCGCGACCGTGATGAGCCGCGACCAGCAGCGCCTGGTCAAGATCGGGTTCGCGGTGACCGGCATCTGCTTCGTCGCCGGCGCCGCGCTGCAGGTCATCACGCACCATCCCCTGTATTAGAGGCCTCTTAGGGAAGGACACCTGAAGTGCCCCTGGTACAACACAGGGGTGAGCACGCACGACGTCGACGGCCTGAACGCCGGCTACGCGCGCGCGCTGCTCGACGACTACCTCGAGAACCCCGAGGCGGTCCCGTCGGAATGGCGCGCGCTCTTCGAGAGCGGGGATTCCGCGCTGGTCGCGACGCACCCGGGCATCGCGCGGCTGCTCGAGAAGCTCCCGTCGAACGGCGGCAACGGCGATGTCGAGGTATCGCCGCAGCAGGCTCCTCCGGCCGTTCCCGCGACGACCTCGACCCTCGACGAGCGATTGCTCGGAGGTGTTGCCGCGGCGATGGCGCTCGTCAAGGCGCACCGCACGCACGGGCATCTCGCAGCGCGGCTCGACCCGCTCGGCTCCGAGCCGGTGGGCGATCCGTCGCTCGAGCCGCTCCGACTCGAGCCGAAGCTGACGCCGGAGCTCCAGGCGCAGATTCCGGCCGCGGTGCTTCGCGTCCACGTGCCGGGCGAGACGCTCGCCGACGTGCTGCCCCAGCTCGCGGAGACCTACTGCGGCACGATCGCGTACGAGCTCGAGCATCTCGCCGACCACCAGCAGCGTGTGTGGCTGCGCCAGGCGATCGAATCCGGCCGGTACCGGCAGACGCTCACCGCCGACGAGAAGAAGGCGCTGTTCCGGCGTCTCTGCGAGGTGGACGGGATGGAGCGCTTCCTACGCAAGCGGTTCCTCGGCCAGAAGCAGTTCTCGATCGAGGGCCTCGACGTGATGATCCCGATGCTCGACGAGACGATCGAGCTCGCGGCCGAGGCGGGCGCGCACGACGTGGTCCTGGGGATGGCGCACCGCGGCCGGCTGAACGTCCTCGCACACACGATCGGGACGCCGTACGAGTACATCCTGCGCGAGTTCGAAGGCGAGCGAACGATCGACGCGGTCGCTGCCGATCCGGAGGGCGGAACCGGCGACGTCAAGTACCACCTCACCGCCGCGGGCACCCGCACGACGGCGAGCGGCAAGATCGGCGTGCGCCTCGTCGCGAACCCGAGCCATCTCGAGGCGGTCGACCCCGTCGTCGAGGGACGCACGCGCGCGGAGCAGACCGACCGCTCGACGGCGAACGGCGCACACGACCCATCGGTCGCGCTCGCAGTGCTGGTGCACGGCGACGCCGCGTTCGCGGGGCAAGGCGTGGTCGCGGAGACGTTCAACCTGCATCACCTCGAGGGCTACTCGACCGGCGGCACGCTGCACCTGATCACGAACAACCAGATCGGGTTCACGACCGACCCGAGCGACGGACGCTCGACGCGCTACTCGTCCGACCTCGCGAAGGGCTTCGACAGCCCGATCATCCACGTCAACGCCGACGACCCGGAGGCGTCCATCGCCGCCGCACGGCTCGCGATGGCGTACCGCCGCCGCTTCGGCCAGGACGTGGTGATCGATCTCGTCGGTTACCGCCGCTTCGGCCACAACGAGCAAGACGAGGCCGCGTACACGCAGCCGCTGATGGTGGAGCAGATCAACGCCCACCCGAGCGTGCGCGAGCTCTACGAGGAACAGCTGATCGAGGAAGGCGTCATGACACGCGAGGAGGCTGACGGCCTCGTCAGCGATGTCGAGACGGCCCTGCGTGCAGCGCACGACCGCCTCAAGGCGTCCTTCGCGGAGCCGCAGGAGATCGACCACGGCGCCGTCTCCCATGCCGGGACTGCGGCGATCGACACGGCGGTGCCGAGCGCGACGCTCGAGGAGCTGAACGAGCAGCTGCTGCGCACGCCCGACGATTTCACGGTGCACCCGAAGCTCGAGCGGCAGCTCGAGCGGCGGCGCGGCGCGATGACCGGCGGAGGGATCGACTGGGGGCATGCAGAAGCATTGGCGTTCGCGTCGCTGCTCGTCGAAGGCATCCCGATGCGCCTCACCGGCCAGGACGTTCAGCGCGGGACGTTCGCGCAGCGCCACCTCGTCCTGCACGACGCGCACACCGGGGAGACATTCACGCCGATGCAGCATCTCGATGACGCGACCGCGTCGTTCGAGGTGTTCAACTCGCCGCTCTCCGAGTACGCGTGCGTCGGCTTCGAATACGGCTACTCGGCCGCGGCGCCGGAGGCGCTCGTGCTGTGGGAAGCGCAGTACGGCGACTTCGCGAACGGCGCACAGGTCGTGATCGATCAGTTCATCTCCTCCGGGCTGTCGAAGTGGCGCGAGACGTCTCGCCTCACGCTGCTGCTGCCGCACGGCTACGAGGGCAATGGGCCGGAGCATTCGAGCGCGCGACTCGAGCGGTTCCTGCAACTCGCAGCACAGGAGAACTTGCGCGTCGCGAACTGCACCACCGCGGCGCAGTACTTCCATCTCTTGCGCCGGCAGGCCCTCGACGCGACGGCGCGGCCGCTCGTCGCCGTCACGCCGAAGGGGCTACTGCGTCTCAAGGACGCGACGTCGACGATCGGCGAGTTCGTCGGAGGCGGGTTCCGGCCGGTGATCGACGACGCGCGCCTGGACAAGCGCCGCGTGGGACGGCTCGTCCTCTGCAGCGGCAAGGTGTACTACGACATCGTCGGTCACGAGGCGTATGCCGCAGCGGCCGACACCGTCGCCGTCGCGCGGATCGAGCAGCTCTATCCGTTCCCGACCGAAGCGGTCGCCGCGGCGGTCGGGTCGTATCCCTGGCTCGAGGACGTCGTGTGGGCGCAGGAGGAGCCGCAGAACATGGGGCCGTGGCGGTCGATCCGCCATCGCCTCGAAGAAGCCGCTTCTGGGCGCAGGCTCCGCTTCGTCGGTCGGCCGTGGCGGGCCAGCCCGTCCGAGGGCTACCCGACGGCGCACCTGATCGAGCAGGACCGGATCGTCCGAGAAGCCGTTACGCGCTGACGGTCACGGGCGCCTGCGGCGCCGGGCGCGCTGGGCGGCGACTGCCTGCTTGGCCAGGCGCGGCCCGTGCTTTCGAGCTTGTGACGCGACCCACTTCCGCTGCCGCTTCGGCAGCCGGCGCCAGAGATCCCAGAGGGTGAGGGCCGTTCCGACCGGGCCGAGGCGGCGGCTGAGCTTGACGCGTGCCATGTCCCGGCCCATTCTGCCTGGCCGTCGGTGTTCACGATTCGAAAGATCGTCTAACATCCTCCGGCTGGGAGAAAATGGCGTCGGAGCAGGAGGATTTCATGGCCGTCGACACCTCGTCGATGTTCGCACAGGTCATTCAGGAGCATCTCGAGCTGAAGAGGCGGAACGCAGCACTCGAGCATGAGATGCCGCTCGAGCGGTACCTGACCGACGACCCCTTCGAGAACCATCCACTCTTCAAGACGGAAGAGCAGGCGCGCTTCGAGGACACGATGGACGGCGTCCAGGG
>JAICUZ010000079.1 GCA_025935595.1 Burkholderiales bacterium | reverse complement strand
TTCGCGCGCGTCTGGGCTTGGGTCGGCCTCGCCGTTTGGCTGCTTGCGTTCGCCGGAGCGGCGCGTCGCGGCATGCGCCTGGCCGCGCACTACGATCCGAGACGATGATCTGGATCGCGCTTGCGTTCTCCATCCTTGCCGTGGTCGGCTCGATCGCCTACGCCGCGGTCCGCGCCTGGCGGCTCTGGAAGACCGTGCGGACGACGTCCGGGCGGGTGACCGAGGCGACAGGGCGGCTGATGGCGTCGGCCGCGGTCGCCGAACAGCATGCGACCTCGCTGACAGCCGGCACGGAGCGCCTCTCCACGGGGATCGCGAAGCTGCAGGCGTCGCTCGAAGAGCTCGCCGTGATCCGTGCGGCCGCCGCCGAGCCGCGCAACCTGCTCAGGTCGATTCGCGGCCTGGTGCCGCGGAAGTGACGCGCGTCGCCGCGATCGACCTCGGCACGAACGCCACCCGCCTCCTCGTCGCCGACGTCTCGAACGGGGACATGACCGAGATCGTCCGTCGAACGCGGATCACGCGGCTCGGCGAGGGGGTCGATGCGCGTCGTCGGCTCCTGCCCGTCCCGATCGCCCGCGTGCGCAACGCGCTCACCGACTTCCGGCGCGAAGCGGAGGAGCTCGGAGCGGAGCGAGCGCTCGCAGTCGCGACGAGCGCGGTGCGCGACGCCGAGAACGGCGAAGCCTTCCTCGGCGAGATCGAGTGGTCGTACGGGTTCGCGACGCGCCTCTTGACAGGCGACGAGGAAGCAGCGATGACGCTGAGCGGCGTCGGCCCGCTCCCGGCCGGCACCGTCGTCGTCGACGTCGGCGGCGGCTCGACCGAGCTGATCACGGACGGGTTCCGGACGAGCCTCGACCTCGGTTGCGTCCGCCTCACCGAGCGATACGGCGCCGACCTCGACGCCATGGCGGCGGACGTTCGCTCGGCCCTGCCGCCGCTCGAGGCGGAGCGCGCGCTCAACGTCGACGGCACCACGGCCGAGCTCGCCGCACTCTCGGGCGACCGCACCGTGACGGTCGCCCAGATCGACCGGGCCCTGGCGTGGATCGTCGAGGCAAGCGACGCAGAGCGGCGGGCCCGGCTGATCGAGCCCGACCGGAGCGACGTGCTCGCAGCCGGCGTCGTGGTCGTCCGAGAGACCCTTCGCCACCTGCGCCTCGACGCGACGACTGCCTCCGACCGCGACCTCCTGAACGGGATCGCCCTGGCCGCAGCCCGTTTACCCGAGCCAAGAGAAGGAGACGCACCACCCGGCGCCTACACCTGCTGCTAGATACTTGTGTCCTCAATCTTCCTCTGCTACGATCCTTGCGTCATCAAGTTTCTGAGGAGGAACACATGAGCACCACCGAGCAGCAGGCGACCGGCACCTTCGTCGCCGACCCTGTCCATTCGCATGTCGGCTTCGAGGTCCCCTACGCCGTGGCGACGTTCTCCGGCGAGGTCACGGACTTCACGGCGACGCTCGCGGACGGTCACCTCGAGGGCTCGGCCAAGATCGAGAGCATCACGCTGAGGGACGAGAGCCTCAGCGCCCACGTGCTCTCACCCGAGTTCTTCGACGCCGAGCGCCATCCTGTCCTGACGTTCAGCGGTGACGTCGTGCGCGACGGCGACCGCGCGACGGTCGAGGGCGAGATCACGATGAAGGGCATCACGCGGCCCGCGACGCTCGTCGGCACGATCGTCGGCCCGACCGTCGACCACTTCGGCGCGACGCGCGTCGGGCTGAAGCTCGAGACCGTCGTCGACCGCACTGCGTTCGACATGAAGTGGAACATGCCGCTCCCGAACGGCGAGCCGGCACTCGCCAACGAGGTCACCCTGAAGGCCGACCTCACCCTCGTGGCGCAGGAGGCGTAACAGACCATGCGCGTCCTCGCGATCAGCGGCTCGCTCCGCCGCGACTCGAACACCACGGCCCTCCTCCGCGCCCTGCGCGAGGAGGCGCCGGCCGGGGTCGAGATCGAGATCTGGAACGGGCTGAAGGACATCCCGCCGTACGACGGCGACGATGACGTCGTTCCAGGCCCGGCGACGGTCGAGGCGTTCCGCGCGCTCGTTCGCGAAGCCGACGCAGTCTTCCTTGCCACACCTGAGTACAACTCGTCCATCCCGGGCGCGCTCAAGAACGCGCTCGATTGGGCCTCCCGCCCACTCGCCACGAACGCCTTCCGCAACAAGCCGGTCGCAGTGATCGCTTCGAGCGCGGGGGCGTTCGGCGGCGTCTGGGCCGCCGCCGAGCTGCGCAAGGTCCTCGGCGCCATGGGCGCTCGCGTCACCGAGGTGGAGCTTGCCGTCGGTCACGCCCACGACAAGCTCGACGCAGGTCGGCTCACCGACGACGGCGTGCGCGAGGCACTCGCCGAGGCGCTCGAGACACTCCTGGCCGAGGCCGCCCCGGCGCTCGCGGCCGCTTAGTTCTCGTCTGCCGGCGGCTCGTCTTCTGCGAGGCGCCGCTGCACCGCCGACCGCGAGAGCACGCCGACGAGCTTTCCGTCCTCGACCACGGGCACACGCTCGTAGTCGTTCTCCTCGAGGAACGCGAACGCTTCCCCGAGTGGAGTGGTCGACTCGATCGTCGCGTTCGGCGGCTCGGCAAAGGTCCCCACGGCGGTCGTCTTCGGATCGAGGCCGCGCGCGACCACGTCGCTCACGAGCGTCTTGCGGGTGATCACACCGGTCAGCCGGCCGTCCTCGCAGACGAAGACGGCGCGAACCTCGGGACGCGCCAGTGCCTCGGCCGCCTCCTGCGCGCTCGCCGACGCGTCCAGCGACAACGGGTCGGGAACCATCGCGTCGCGGGCGAGCTGCTCGGTCATACCTCGTTATCTCACGGATAGATGCCGCGCGCCTCGAGCGCGGCCGACACTTCGCGAATCGCGGCGACGAGCGCCGCGTCGCGCAGCCTGATCCCGCGCTCCTGCGCCACGTCCCAGACGCGGTCGAACGCGTCGGCCATCTTCTCCGAGAGGCGGCGCCGAATCTCGTCGCGGTCCCAGAAGAGCCGACCGAGGTCCTGCACCCACTCGAAGTAGGAGACGGTGACGCCGCCGGCGTTCGTGAGGATGTCCGGCAGGACCGGGATGCCTCGCTCGGCGAGGATGCGGTCGCCGTCGATGGTCGTCGGCCCGTTCGCACCTTCGGCGAGGAGCCTGCAGCGGAGGTTGCCCGCGTTCGCTCCCGTGATCTGATCTTCGCGCGCAGCGACGGCGAGGACGTCGCATTCGAGCTCGAGCAGCTCCTCGTTCGTGATGCGCGTCACTCCCGTCTCGAGCCCTTCGAGCGACCCGTGCTCGGTGACGTACGCGTGGAGCGCCGGGACGTCGAGCCCGTCGGACGCGTACACGCCGCCGGAGATGTCGGACACGCCGATGACCGAGGCGCCCTTTGCGAAGAGCTCGCTCGCGGCGATCCCGCCCACGTTCCCGAAACCCTGCACGACGCAACGCTGCGCGGCGAGGTCCCAGCCGAGCCGTTCGCATGCGCGCTCGATCACCATCACGACGCCGGCTCCGGTTGCCTCGTGCCGGAAGAGCGAGCCGCCGAGCGACACCGGCTTGCCGGTCACGATCTCCGGCACCGCGTAGCCCTTCTGCATCGAGTACGTGTCCATCATCCACGCCATCGTCTGCTCGTTCGTCGCCATGTCCGGCGCCGGAATGTCGAGTTGTGGCCCGATGAACGGTGCGAGCTCAGCGGTGAAGCGCCGCGTGATGCGCGCGAGCTCGGCCATCGACAGCTCTCGCGCGTTGCAGCGGACACCCCCCTTCGCACCGCCGTACGGCAGGCGGAGCAGCGCGCACTTCCACGTCATCCACATCGCGAGCGCAGCGCACTCGCCGAGATCGACCGCCAGGTCGTACCGGATCCCTCCCTTCGTCGGCCCGAGGACCGACGAGTGCTTCACCCGGTAGGCGGGGAACATCTCGTAGGCGCCGTCGTCGAGCTGGACGGGCAGCGTGAGGATGACCGCCTGCTCCGGATGACGGAGACGCGTTGCAACGAAGTCGGGGACCTCGGCGAAGGCGAGTGCGTGCTCGAGCTGGGTGCGCGCCTGCTGGTAGAGGGGCGTGTCCCACTCGAGTTGCGACGTTGCATGGACGGCCTTCGCCACGGCGCCGAAGGGTAGATGAAGCGGCCGGGACCTCGGCTCTCGAGCGATGGGCCGAAGGACCCATTGCGGCGGGCGGGGAGACAGGCAATCCTGTGCCGGTGAGGCACCCGGAGCTATTGCCCGCCATCGCCGCGGGCTTCGCGGTCGCTCTGGCGCACCTTCGCTGGATCATGCTCACGCAGTGGACGTGCAAGACGTGCGGCACGACCCACCTCCACTGCGAGTGCAAGCCGGCGTGGGTCCGGAAGCTTCTGTAGTCCTCCCTGGGGATGACCACAGAGTCGTAAGCGAGGAGGACGCGCCGGGCCGAGGCGCGGTTTACCGTGAGGCCGTGCCCACACTCCTCGGTCGCCTGCGGCGACCACGAACGAGCGACCAGGAACGCGTGCGCGCCGACGAACGCCTGCGAATTGCCTGCGAGCTGCACGACGTGGTCGCACACTCGCTGTCGGAGATGGTGGTCCAGGCGTCGGGCGTCCGCTGTCAGCTGACGTCCGATCAGGCGCGTGAACGAGAAGCGCTCCTGTCGGTCGAGCAGATCGGCCACGACGCGCTGAACGAGCTGCGGCACATGCTCGACGCGATGCAGCAACGCGGGCAGAGCCCCGACGAGCTCACGCCGCAGCCGAGTCTCACCCAGCTCGACCGTCTGATCGCGGGCGCGGAGCGGCAAGACCGCCGGGTGTCGTTGCGAATCGAAGGCGAGCGTCCGAAGCTCCCGATCGGAATCGAGCTGTCCGCCTATCGGATCGTCGAAGAGGCGCTCGCGCACGCACACGGGGGACAGACCGACGTGCTCGTCCGGTACGCCGACCAACGCATCGAGATCGAGATCGCCGGCGCGGGTCGTTCGAGCCGGGACGGGCTCGTCCAGATGAGCGAACGTGTCGCGCTGTACGGCGGCACGCTCGAGACCGGGCCGCGCGCCGGCGGCGGCTACCTGGTGCGCGCGCAGCTTCCCGTCGGGGACGCGTCGTGATTCGCGTCCTGCTCGTGGACGACCAGGCGCTCGTCCGGGCCGGCTTCAGGATGATCCTCGACGCCGAAGCGGGGATCGACGTCGTGGGCGAGGCGGCCGACGGCCGCGACGCGATCGACCAGGTCCGGTCGCTTCGTCCCGACGTCGTGCTGATGGACATCCGCATGCCCGAGCTCGACGGCCTCGAAGCGGCGAGACGGATCCTCGCGGACGGGGCGGCAGGCACCGACCCGCCGCACATCCTCATGCTCACGACGTTCGACCGCGACGAATACGTCTACGAGGCCCTGCGCGCCGGTGCGAGCGGGTTTCTGCTGAAGGACACGCCGCCGGAGCAGCTCGTCGCGGCGATCGAGGTGGTCGCCGCAGGCGAGGCGCTGCTCGCGCCGTCGATCACGCGCCGGGTGATCGCCGAGTTCGTGAAGGGTGGCGGCCCGAAGGCGCAGGCGGAGTTCCCGCGGCTGCAGGACCTGACGGCGCGCGAGCGTGAGGTGCTCGGCCTGATCGCGCGCGGGCTTTCGAACGCGGAGATCGCGAAGACGCTTTTCGTGTCGGAGACGACCGTGAAGACGCACGTCGCCCGCGTCCTGATGAAGCTCGGCCTACGCGACCGGGTTCAGGCGGTCGTGCTCGCCTACGAAGCCGGGGTCGTCACTCCGGGCGATACAGAGCAGTAGCCCGTCGACGCCGAGGACGTCGCGCCAGCCGTCCGGCGCACGGGGTGTGACGAAAGGGTCGACAGCCGCAGCGGCCAGCACCGAGCCGCCGCGCGCGAACGCACAGACGCCTGCACCGAGGTCGAAGGGCTCGTACGCGCCTGCGAAGGCTGCCGGGTGCTCGGCGCGGAACCGCAGCGTCCGCCACGTCACGTAGAGCTTCGTCGTCCGCTCGTCGGGCGGCGCTCCGGCACGCAACGCCTCCAACGCTTCGCGCCTTGCGCCCCAGTCGACGGGCCGCCGGTTGTCGGGATCCACCAGCGACAGGTCCTCCAGCTCGTCGCCGCGGTAGAGGTCGGCGACGCCGGGTGACACCAGCTTGAGGAACAGCTGCGAGAGGGCCAGCCGGCGGCCGACGGTCCGAACCCGCGCGAGAAAGGGATCGTCCGCGAGCAACGCCGACGCGCGCACGGCCCATTCCTTGACCTTCGACTCGTGCTCGACGTTCGGCGCGAGCCAGTTCGTGGTGACCTTTCCTTCGCGCAGGGCCTTCTCGAGATACGTCTCGAGACGTACGGCCTCGATCGGGGCGGCGCCCACGAGCGTCTGCAGGACGAGCACTTCCTCGCGTGGATCGTCGAGCGGGCCCAGCTGTTCGCGCCACTCCCGGAGCTTCACGCGCCACTCGTCGACGAGCCACGTCAGCGCGACGATCCGTGCACGGACGTCGGGGGAGCGCTTCGTGTCATGGGTGTACGTCGTCAAGAGGTTGCGCGGGAAGCGCGCGGCCCGTTCCCGATTCGCATCGTGGAAGGCGTCCACGGTGAGCCCGAACCGCGCCGGGCTCCCACCCACCTCGTTCAGCGCGGCGAGACGGAAGTAGCGGTAGAAGGCGGTGTCCTCGACCCCTTTCGCCATCACGGGCCCCGTCGTCTGCTGGAAACGCACGACGAACTCGTCGTGGCCTTGTTCCTGCAGGAACAGGATCCGGCGCAGCTCCTCGCTGACATTCGCCCGTCCGATCTCGGCGCGATCGGCATCGTCGACGATCCGGGTAGAGGGACGGATGTACGTCCGGTAGACGTGAAACGACGCCAGCGCCAGCGGCAGGTTCTCGATCCCGACTTCGAGGTGCAGCCGCCGCAGCTCCGGCTCGAAGATGTTCACGGCGACTTCGAGCTTCGACAGCGCCGCGATGTCCTCGAAGCGCCGCGTGTCGCCGGTCGCTTCTTCGTACAGCTCGGTGAACGCGGCTTCGGCGGCGCGGTTCACGCACAGGGCCATCACGTCGTTCAGGAACTCGTAGCCGGTCGTCCCCTCGATCGGCCACGCACGAAGCTCCTCGCCCGGCTCGACGATCTTCTCCGCCCAGATGTGCTCCACCCCGGCCTCGCCGAGCCGTTCGAAGTACTCCCCCGGGTCAGCGAGGCCGTCGGGGTGGTCGACGCGGACGCCGTCCACGACGCCGTCACGCACGAGCTCGATCACCTTTGCGTGCGTCGCCCAGAAGACTTCCCAATCCTCCTGCTTCAGCCCGCCGAGCTCGCTGACATCGAAGAAGCGGCGGTGGAAGCCGGTGTGCAGATCGACGTCGAAGAACATCTGCCGGAGGCCCGGATCGCGCCAGAACGGGCTCTCGTCGACCGCCGCCATGTGGTTCGGGACGATGTCGAGCACGATGCCGAGCCCTTCACCTGCAAGCGCGCGGAGCTCGCTTTCACCGCCGAGAGCTTCGGAAACGTGCCGTGGGTCGACGACGTCGTACCCGTGCTGGGATCCCGTGCGCGCCTGCAGCGACGGCGACAGATAGAGATGAGAGATACCGAGCTCGCGCAGGTACGGCACCAGGTCGCGGACCTGTGCGAAGCCGAAGTCAGGCGTCAGCTGCAGGCGGTAGGTCGCCCTAAACACGACGGAGGACGGCGACCGACCGGCTCTGCACGACGACGTCGCTGCCCGGCGCGAAGCGCTCTGCCTGGCACGAGCCGGTCGACAGCTCGACCGTCCAGCGCGTTCCGAATCGCCGTGCCGGCAGCCGGAACGAGATGTCCTCGAAATGGGCGTTGAAGAGCAGGAGGAACGAGTCGTCGCGCACCTCCTCGCCGTGGAATGTCTCCACACGGAGCTCGTCGCCGTTCAGGAAGACGCCGATCGCGCGCGACCCGGTGTTGTCCCAGTCGCGCCGTGTCATTCGGCGGCCGTCGGGACGCATCCACCAGACGTCGGGTAACACCTTGCCCGTCCCTTCGAGGAACTGCGTCCGGCGGAACACCGGATGAGCGAGACGCAACTCGATCAGCTTCTGGGTGAAGGCAAACAGCTCGGCGTCTGCACTCGCCCAGTCGACCCAGCTGATCTCGTTGTCCTGACACCACGCGTTGTTGTTGCCGCCTTGCGAGCGTCCGAGCTCATCGCCGCCGAGCAGCATCGGAACACCCTGCGACAGGAACAAGGTGGCGAGGAAGTTGCGCTGCTGCCGCGCACGCAGACCCAGCACGCCCTGGTCGTCCGTCGCGCCTTCCACGCCGCAGTTCCACGATCGGTTGTCATCGGTGCCGTCGCGGTTCTCCTCGCCGTTCGCGTCGTTGTGCTTGTCGTTGAACGAAACGAGGTCGCGGAGCGTGAACCCGTCGTGCGCGGTGACGAAGTTGATCGACGCGAACGGCCGTCGCCCGTCGTTCTCGTACAGGTCAGCCGATCCTCCGAAGCGCGACGCGAAGTCGCGGAGCGGGGCGGCACCGCGCCAGAAGTCGCGCATCGTGTCGCGGTAGATGCCGTTCCACTCCGACCACAGGATCGGGAAGTTCCCCACCTGGTAGCCGCCGGGGCCGACGTCCCAGGGCTCGGCGATCAGCTTCACCTGCGACAGCACCGGGTCCTGGTGGACGACGTCGAAGAACGCGGACAGGCGGTCGACCTCGTAGAACTCGCGCGCGAGCGCCGATGCGAGGTCGAAACGAAAGCCGTCGACGTGGCACTCGAGGACGAAGTACCGCAGCGAGTCCATGATGAGCCGCAGCACCGTCGGGTGCACAGGGTTGAGCGTGTTGCCCGTGCCGGTGTAGTCCATGTAGTACCGCGGGTTGTCCGGGACCAGCCGGTAGTAGCTCTGGTTGTCGACGCCGCGGAAGCTGAGCATCGGGCCAAGGTGGTTCCCCTCGGCAGTGTGGTTGTAGACGACGTCGAGGATCACCTCG
This sequence comes from Burkholderiales bacterium, assembly GCA_025935595.1. Classification (GTDB taxonomy): domain Bacteria; phylum Actinomycetota; class Thermoleophilia; order Gaiellales; family Gaiellaceae; genus PALSA-600. Next base: position 1,087 of record JAICUZ010000079.1, on the reverse strand, counting down.
ATCCCGGCTCGGTGAAGTGCCTTCACCATCCCCTTGAACTCGCGCACCGGTTCGCCCGTCGCGGCGTACGACGAATGCGGTGCGAGATACCCGATCGTCGAGTAGCCCCAGTAGTTCGTCAGCCCGCGATCATGGAGGAATCCCTCGTCAGCGATGTGGTGCACGGGCAGCAGCTCGACCGCGGTCACACCGAGCGACTTCAGGTAGGCGATCGAGTCCTCGCTGGCGAGCCCGCCGTACGTGCCCCGCAGGTCTTCGCGCACGCCGTCTCGCCTCTGCGTGAAGCCTTTGACGTGGACCTCGTAGATGACCATGTCGTGCCATGGGATCCGCGGCCGCACGATCGCGTCGTCTTCCCAGTCGAACGACGGGTCGACGATGACGCCCTTCGGCACCGCCGGCGCCGAGTCGTGCTGGTCGATGGTCAGGTCGGCGTCCTCGTCCGGGCCCGGCACGTACGGCAGGACGTTCGCCGCGTCCCACCGCACCGCACCGTCGATCTGCTTCGCGTACGGGTCGATGAGGAGCTTCGCGGGGTTGAAGCGCTTTCCGGAGGCCGGGTCGTACGCCCCGTGAACGCGATAGCCGTACCGCGCTCCGGGACCGACACCCGGCAGATAGCAGTGCCAGTTGAACGCCGCGCGCTCGCTTACCTCGATCCGTTCCTCGCCGCCGTGCTCGTCGAACAGGCAGAGCTCGACCCGTTCGGCGTTCTCCGAGAAGAGCGAGAAGTTCGTGCCGCTGCCATCCCATTCGGGCCCGAGCGGAAACGGCCGCCCGGGCCACACGTCGCGACTCACGCTCGTAGCTCCACCGTCTTCGCTGCCAGGTCTGCGATGAGCGTCGAGGTGCCGCGGCGAAGCGTCAGGACCGGCCACGCGAGCTGGACGTCGAGCTCGCGCGGGAGCGTGCGCCGAAGTGCGATCAGCTCCGCGTAGAACGGGTCGGGCTCGCGATGCGAGATATGCGAGCGCTCGAACGTCTCGAGGCTTTGCGGGTCGGGAACCTCTTGATCGAACGAGGCGAAGGCGCCGAACTCGCGCTTGCGACCCGCGCGCGTCGCTTCGGCGACCTCGGGATCGATGTG
>JAICUZ010000138.1 GCA_025935595.1 Burkholderiales bacterium | reverse complement strand
CGAGGCCTCCCACGGCTCGACGCCTTCGAGCGCCGCCGCAGCGGCGCGCGACGTCTCGGGGTCCGCTCCGTCCGGGCTGACCGGCTCGAAGAGGAAGCGGACGAAGTCGGGGTACTGGGAGAACTTCTCGATCTTCTCCTGCACGAGCGGCGCGGTCGCGAACACGCGCTGCTGCGGCCAATCGATGTCGTGCTCGCGCAGCCAGCGCTCGAGGAAGTGCGCGTACTCGTCGGGCTGCAGCGCGCGCAGGTACATGCCGTTCATCCAGTCGAGCTTCTGGTAGTCGAACGTCGCCGGGCTCGGCACGACGCGCTCGAGCGAGAAGCGCTCGATCAGCTCGTGCCGCGACATGATCGTGGTCTTGTCGTCGTAGCTCCATCCGAGCAGCGCAAGGAAGTTCATCAGGGCGGCCGGGAGGTAGCCGTCGTGGCGGAACACGTCGACCGAGATCGCGCCGTGACGCTTCGACAGTTTCTTGCCGTCGTTGCCGTTGATGTTGGGCACGTGCGCGTACACCGGTAGATCGGCACCGAGCGCCCGCAGGATGTTGATCTGGCTCGGCGTGTTCGACACGTGATCCTCGGCGCGGATCACATGCGTGATGCCGTCGAGGATGTCGTCCACCGGGCTGACGAAGTTGTAGGTCGGTCGACCGTCGGAGCGGACGATCACCAGGTCCGGCAGCAGCTCGTTCCTGAACTCGATCTCGCCGCGGACGGCGTCGACCCACGAAACCGTTCCTTCCTTCGGCTGGCGGAAGCGGATCGCTCCCTCGTCCTCGTATGCGTCGCCCTTCTCGAGCAGCTCGTGCGCGAGGTCGCGCGCCCGGTCGGCGGTGTCGAGCTGGTAGGTGACCGGCCCGTCCCACTCGATACCGACCCAGCGCAACGACTCCTGGATCTGGTCGACCGCCTCCGCGACCTCGCGGCTCGTGTCGGTGTTCTCGATCCGTAGCAGGCACTCGCCGCCCTGTTGGCGCGCGAAGAGCCAGTTGAACAGGAACGTGCGGACGCCGCCGATGTGGAGGAAGCCGGTTGGGCTCGGCGCCATGCGGACTTTCACGGACATACCGCTCTCTATCGTAGGCAGCCGTGGAATTCGGGGCGCACGTCTCGGCGGCGGGCGGCATCGACACGGCGATCGACCGTATCGCTGCGATCGGCGGCGACTGCGTCCAGGTGTTCACGCAGAGCCCCCGGATGTGGCGGCCGACGAATCACTCGCGGGAGGCGATCGAGGCGTTCCGGGCCAAGCGCGCCGAGCACGGGATCGGCGGGGTCGTGTGCCATGCGCTCTACCTCTGCAACCTCGCCGCTCCCGACCGGACGATCCACAAGAAGTCGATCGCCGCGCTGCAGGCGACCGTCGACGCGGGCAACGCCATCGGCGCCGACGGCGTCATCTTCCACGTCGGCTCGCATCTCGGTGCCGGGCTCCGGCCCGCCCTCACGCGCACGTGCAAGGCGCTTGCGCAGATCCTCGAGCGCTGCGACGGCGACACGTGGCTGCTCATCGAGAACTCGGCCGGCACGGGCGGCACGATCGGCCGCTCGCTCGAGGAGCTGCAGACGCTCCTCGACCGGCTCGACGGCCATCCGCGCCTCGGCGTGTGCCTCGACTCGTGCCACCTCTACGCGTCCGGCTACGAGGTCACGGATCCCGGGAAGGTCGACGAGCTCGTGCAGGAAGTCGACTCGCGCATCGGGCTCGACCGCCTGCGCGCGCTGCACATCAACGACTCGGCGACACCGCTCGGCTCGAACCGCGACCGCCACGCCGACTTGCTGAAGGGCGAGATGGGTGAGAGCCTCGGCGCGTTCCTCGCGCACCCGAGGCTGCAGCACCTCTCCGCCTATCTGGAGACGCCCGGTCCGGATCGGCAAGGGGTGACCGCGGGCGACATCCAGACGCTCCGCGAACTGCACGCCCGCTGGGTCTGACGGGCGTCTGACGCTGCGTCAGACGCGTGTCAGACGAACGTCAGACGAACGTCAGAGTTACGGTTATGTGACAAACCGTCCACGGTCGGCGTACAACACGAGAGATGACGTTTCAGCAGGCCGCGGAGGCTCACCTCGACGACGTCTACGGCTACCTGGCGTGGTTCACGTCGGACCGCTTCGCGGCGGAGGACCTCACCGCCGTCACCTTCGAACGTGCGCTGCGCCTCTGGCACCGCTTCGACCCGGACCGCGGATCCGTACGTACCTGGCTCTGCCAGGTGGCGCGCACGGTGGCGCTGGACCACTTCCGTTCCGAACGGCGGCGCACGCGGCGCGAGGAGCTCGCCGCTCCCCCGGAGGCGATCGACTTCCGCTTCGCCGAGGGACTTTCTCCCGACCTCGAAATGGCGCTCGCACGGCTTACCGCCGGCGAGCGCGAAGTGGTCGCCCTGCGCGTCCTGCTCGACCTCGACGCAGGTGCGGCGGCACGGATTCTCGGCATCTCCGCCACCAACTGCACGACGCGCCTGAACCGGGCGCTGAAGAAACTCGAGGAGGCACTCCATGTCGCAGCGTGATCTGGTCGCGGAGCTGCGCGCCGCGCATGTCGAAGCCCCACCCGAAGTCCGCGAACGCGTCCGGTTGGTCGCGGCCGGCGCGCCGGCACCCCCGCGCCGCTTCACCTGGCGCCGCTCGCTCGTCGTTCTCGTGCCCGTCGCGGCCGCGATCGCGGCGACGATCGTCTTCACCCGCCCGGCCGAGCACCAGCAAACGGCACTTGAATTTGGACGCCCGCCGGTGACGCTCGCACCGAACGTCGGCGCAGCCACCGACCGCGCGGCGAAGGCCTTTGCCGTCCCGTCGCCGAAGAACCGCGTGCAGACCTACGACGCGACGCTCTCGCTCCGCGTCGAGCGCGCCCACGACGTCTCCGACGGTGTCAAGCGCGCGCTGCGCATCACGACGTCGCTCGGCGGCTACTCGCAGTCGGTACACGCCGAGACGCACGGCAGCAGCGCGGTCGCCGACCTCAAGCTCCGCATCCCTCGTTCGCGCATCCAGAAGGCGATGGCCGAGCTGGCGCAGATCGGGACGATCACCGACGAGAACGTATCGACCGTCGACCAGACGGCGCTCCTCAACAACACCGATCGCGAGATCGCGCGACTGCAGAAGCAGGTCGCGGCGCTACGGACGCAACCGAGAAGCGACGAGAACGACCGTCGCATCGCCGCCCTCGTGACGCGGATCGAGCGCCTGCAGCGCGGAGAGGCGACGACCAGGCGGAACGCCCATTACGCCACCGTCTCCCTGCACCTGGAGACACCGCCCGTCATCGTCGCCCAGCACAAGCACGGTCCTCTGCACGGCGTCGGGGTCGCGCTGACCTGGCTGGGGATCGGCGTCGTCTACGCGCTCGCGATCGGCGCGCCGGGCGCGGTGCTCCTTGTGCTGCTCTGGCTGGGCATCCGCGTCGTCCGTCGGCGCCGGGAGAACGCGCTCCTCCAGATCTAGAGGCGCGCGAACACGCGGAAGGTCGGAACACCGACGGGTAGCTCGTCGAACTCGGGATTGATGCAGCCGAGCTCCTCGTCGAGCCGCGACTCATACGTCCGCTCCACCTCCGCCTTGCACATCGGCAACGGACGGCGCACCGCGCGGATCGCGCCGAAGCCGGGCTTCCGCGCCTCGGCGGCGCGCAGCATGTCGAGGTCGATCTCGACCTCGTACACCTTCTGCATGCACCCGACGTACGTGTGCCCCCACGCCTCGTACGAGTAGACGAACGGGCAACCCCGCGCGAGACACGCGCCAGGATGGACGACCTTGTCGCAGTGGACGCCGCAGCGGCGACACTCCATCTCGTCTTGAGGGTGGAGCGGCAGCGCCGGTGCGGCCATCTGCTCTGGCGTCATACGAACATTGTCCGAACGGTCGCGGACACCCGCAAGACTTGACTTTCGCGCCTCAGCGAGCTAGGCGGAGCACCGCATTCAGCACGTCCATCGGCGTGAACGCCATGAAGTCCGCCTCGATCCCGGGAGTGTCGTCTGCTCTGAACCACAGCGCTTGGACCGTGGTCATGCCCACATCCCCGGCACCTTGCACATCGGTGACGAGATTGTCGCCCACGTACATCGTGGCAGCTGCCTCGACCTCCAACTGCCGGCACGCATGCAGGAAGATCTCCGGGTCGGGCTTCCGACGTCCGAGCTCCTCGGAGTACACGAGCACGTCGAGCAGCTCGGCCAGCCCGAACGCCTCGGCATCTCGGCGCAGCACGCGGCCCGGGTCGGGCCATGAGTTCGCGACGAGGCCCGTCTTGATGCCTCGCGTGCGAAGCGCCTCGAGCAGCGCCTGTGCGGAGGCGAGCACCGAGTGAGCAGGTCGCCACACCTCGTGCTCTGCGTCGATGAACGCGTCGGGATCGACCACCCCGAGCTGGCGCAGGATGTCGGCGTAGCGGCGGTCGCCGTTTTGACCTCCAAGCATCGCCTCGCGCCACCGCGCGGTGAAGGCGGAGTCGTCATGCCCGAGCCCGGCCCGGTGGCCGACCTCGACGAGGTCGTCATCCCACTCGAAGCTGACGAGCGTGTTGTTCCAGTCGAAGAGGACCGCGTCGATCATCCGCCGCTAAGGTAGCCGGGTGGCGCGCAGGATCCTGTGGGGAAGCCTCGTGCTCACACCCGTGGCGATCGTCGCCCGGTTCGTCTTCCACCTCGACGAGACGACGCTGTTCGTCCTCGCCGCGGTCGCACTCGTTCCGCTCGCGTGGCTGATCGGCGAGGCGACGGAGCACGCGGCCGAGCACACCGGTCCCGGCGTAGGTGGCTTCCTGAACGCGAGCTTCGGTAATGCTCCTGAGTTGATCATCGCGCTGTTCGCCGTCGCCGGCGCGTTGCCCGGCGTCGTGCGCGGCTCGCTGACCGGATCGGTGGTCTCGAACATCCTGCTCGTGCTCGGCGCCGCGATGATTGCGGGCGGTGACGGGGACGTGGACGCGCGTTCGCTCCGCTGGCAGCTCTTCGCGGTGTTCGGCGCCGTCGCGGTGCTCACGATTCCGTCCGCGTTCGCGTGGAGCGGAGGCTCGAACGAGCGGCATTCGCTCTTCATCCTCTCCATCCCGATCTCCGCCGTCCTGCTGTTCGCATATCTCGCGATCACCTGGCAGAACCTGCGCATCCACCGCGCCGCGGAGCGCGTGGAGCCCGCGGCGCACGCGTGGTCGTTGAAGCGTTCGCTCGCCGTGCTCGCCACCGCCACGGCGGCCACTGCAATGGTGTCCGAGATCCTCGTGCACTCGCTCGACCAGTTCGGCAAGGCGGTCGGCCTGAACGAGTTCTTCATCGCGGTCGTGATCGTCGCGATCGTCGGCAACGCCGCCGAGCACGGCGGCGCGGTCGTGATCGCGCGTCGCGGCAACACGACGCTCGCGACCGAGATCGCCATCACATCGTCGATGCAGGTCGCGGTCTTCGTTGCGCCGGCGGTCTGCCTGCTCTCGTGGATCGTCGGCCGAGGCCTCCCGCTTTCGTTCCGCGTGATCGAGATCGTGACCATGGCCGCAGCTGCGCTCTTCGCCGCATTCGTCGTTGCCGACGGTAAGTCGCGACGCTGGGAGGGCTTCCTGCTCGTCGGCGTCTACGGCGCCGTCGTCATCTCGTACCTGCTCGCCTGACCCGTAGGTTCCCGCAAACCGCTCGAGCTCGTTCCGCGGTATCCCCGGCGTCCCCAAAGAGAAAGGGAGCCGAGATGAGGTACGTGGGTCTGACGTTTCTGGTCGCGCTCGCCGTCGCGAGCGGGGCGACTGCCGCAGCACAGAGAAGCAATTCGCTGCACGCAACGCTCACCGGCAAGGCGGAGACGCCGAAGGGTGATCCAGACGGCCGCGGCACGGCCGAGGTGAAGATCACCGGCCGACGCGTCTGCTGGGAGATCAAGGTCTCTCGCGTGCAGACGATCGTGGCGGCACACATCCACAAGGGCGGACCCGGCGTGGCAGGACCGGTCGTCGTGCCGTTCGGGAAGGTGTTCAAGGCGAAGGGCTGCACCACGACCACGGCGGCGATCGCAGCCGCGATCGAGCGGCGTCCATCGGCGTACTACGTCAACGTGCACAACGGGAAGTACCCCGGCGGCGCGCTGCGCGGGCAGTTGCGCAGCGACGGATGATGGTTCTAGCCGGCCGCGAACGGCTGCTGTGCCCGCGTGAACGGGTAGCCCGCCCACACGAGCTGCTCGCCCTCGACACGCAGGCGCTCGCCCCGTTCGCGGCCGGCTGATGCGACCCAGCCGTCACCGTCACGCTCGAAGGTCGTCTCGCCGCGTCCCGGCAGTGATCCGGCCATCTTGGCGCGCAACGAAGCTTGCTCCCACGTGAACACGAACTGCGTACCTTCGGACCACCACACGCCGAGGAGCGTCCGCACCTCCGCCGGCGGCTCTAGCTCGGGCTGCCACGCCTCGATCGGCTCGGGCCACAGCTCCATGGCCTTCTGCGCGAGCTCGATCGCGAACCCGTCCATGTCGGCGCGCGAGCCGGAGTTCGTCAACGCGGCGGCGCCGATCTGGGTCTTACGGTTGATGTACACGCCGGCGAGGTGGCCGGGCATCGCGCCGCCGTGTCCGCCGAAGATCGTCCCGCCCCGGTTGTAGAGCATCAATCCGAGCCCCCAGCCGAGCACCCAGTCGTCCGGGTAGTACATGACCTGCGGAAACCACATCTCCTCGACCGTGGTCGGATCGAGGACGCCGTCCGCGCCACGCGCGAGGAACGTCGCCCAGGCGCCGAGGTCCTCGACCGTCGACCAGAGCTGCCCCATTGCAGCGACTCCGCCGAGATCGAGCTCCGGCTCCGCCCAGACCGTGCGCGCGTAGTCGTCGACGAGGTAGCCCTGCGCGCGCGGGGCGGCGGCCTCCCAGGTCGTGCGCTCGAGCCCGAGCGGCTGGATCACGTGCTCGTCGACGTATTGCATGTACGACATGCCGCTCTTCGCGGCGACCACGCGGCCGAGGAGACCGAAGGCGAGGTTCGAGTAGTGGTGGGCGCGTGCCGGCTCGAGCGCGAATCCGACCTGGAGGTCCGCCTCGGTCGGCGTCGAGAGGTCGACGAACATCTCG
>JAICUZ010000100.1 GCA_025935595.1 Burkholderiales bacterium | reverse complement strand
TCGTTCATCAACGAGATCGCGAACGTCTGCGAGGCAACGGGCGCCGACGTCGTCGCGGTCGCGGAGGGCGTCGGGCTCGACCGGCGGCTCGGGCCGCACTTCCTGCGCGCGGGCATCGGGTACGGTGGCTCCTGTTTCCCGAAGGACTCGCTGGCGCTGAAGCAGCTCGCGTCGAACTCGGGCTACCACTTCCAGTTGCTCTCCGCGGTGATCGAGGTCAACGAGCTGCAGAAGCGTCGTGTGATCGGAAAGTTGAAACGGCATGTGGGCTCACTCCGCGGCAAGACGGTCGCGCTGCTCGGGCTCGCGTTCAAGGCCAACACCGACGACATGCGCGAGGCGCCGTCGATCGTCCTCGCGTCGAGGCTGCTCGCAGAAGGCGCCGACGTGCGCGCGTGGGACCCGGTGGTGCGCGGTGACGACAAGCTCCCGAACGGAGTCCAGATCGTCGGGTCGATCCTCGAGGCCGTTCAGGACGCCGACGCGGCCGTGATCGTGACCGAGTGGCCCGAGTTGAAGGAGCTCGCGTCGCCGGAGGTGCACGCGGCGATGAAGACGCCGCTCATCGTCGACGGCCGTAACCTGCTCGATCCCGACAAGGCGCGGCAGGCGGGCTTCACGTACGAGGGCATCGGCCGGACTGCAGCCCCGCCGGACACGGTTCCGCAGCCTCCGCGTCCGACCGCCAGGACGTAGGCCGCGTGGAAGCGATCATCCTCGCCGGTGGTAAAGCCGAGCGGCTCGGCGACGCTGCCGGTGGACGGCCGAAGTCGCTCGTCGAGGTCGCGGGGAGGCCGCTTGCGGCCTACCAGGTCGGACGGCTCGCGCGCGCCGGCGTGACGCGCGTGATCTTCGCGTGCGCCGCCGGCGAGGGCTCGAAGTTCGTCGATCTCCTCTCCGACGTGGGCCCGGCGATCGTCACCGCCGAGGAGCCGGAGCGGCTCGGCCGCGGCGGCGGGATCAAGTTCGCCGCCCGGCTACGGCAGGAGAGCGGGGAGGTGCTCGCGCTGAACGGCGACGAGCTCGTCGACGTCGACTTCGGCGCGCTGCTCGCTGCGCACCGCTCCGGCGGCGCGCTCGCGACGATCACCGTCGCGCAGCCGAAGTCGCAGTTCGGGCTCGTGCAGGTCGACGACGACGACGTCGTCCGTGGCTTCGAGGAGGCGGGTCGTGTGCCGTACTGGGTGAACTGCGGCAACTACGTGCTGAGTGAGGAAGCGATTACGCGCCTCCCGGACAAAGGGGATCACGAGTTCTCGACGTTCCCAGAGCTCGCCGCCTCCGGCCAGCTGCGCGCCCACCGCCACGAGGGGCTGTGGCTGACGGTGAACACGCCGAAGGAGTTGCGCGTCGCGCAGGAGCACGTCGAGTCGCATCCGGAGTGGCTCGCGACGTGAGAGGATCGCCGGAGATGGACTCTCCCAACCTCCCGTCGCTCGATCGCTGGGGCTTCGACGTCCGGCGCGTGGAGAAGCCGTGGGGCTATGAGCTGATCTGGGCACTGACGGACACGTACTGCGGCAAGGTGCTCTTCGTCAAGGCGGGCCACGCGCTCTCGCTGCAGTTCCACCGCGAGAAGGACGAGTCCTGGCTCGTACAGGCGGGCCGGGCGAAGCTCGAGCTCGGCGACGCCGGCCAGGCAGCGCTCGTCGAAGAGGTGGTCGGTGCCGGCCACGCCTTCCACTACACCCCCGGCACAGTCCACCGCGTGACGGCGATCGAGGACACGACGATCCTCGAAGTCTCGACGCCGCAGCTGGACGACGTCGTGCGGCTCGAGGACGCCTACGGGCGCGAGGGCACGTCCGCTCCCTAGAACCTTCACACGGTTGTGATAAGGTTGGCCGATGGCCGGTCCACTGACCGTCGGAGCCGCCGCCGCCGAGACCGGTTGGTCGGCGCGGATGCTCCGCTACCTCGAGGCGCAGGGGCTCGTCGTCCCGACGCGCGCCCCGTCCGGCTACCGGGTCTATGGCCTGCCGGAGGTCAACCGCCTTCGCTCCCTCCGCGACCTGCGCCGTACCTTCGCGCTCGAGCTCACCGATCTCGCCTTCGCCCGCCGTCTCCGGCGCGAGCCCGAGCTGAAGCGTGCGGTCGACGGCTGGCTGGCGAGTGCTGACGACGCCGGATCGTGGGTCGAGTGGGAGCAGCGCAAGCACGAGCGGCTGCTTGCGGCCTAACTACACTGCCCCGGATTTTTCAAGCAGAAAGGAACTCATGGCAACGACTGCAAAGCACGACGTCAAGGATCTCTCGCTCGCATCGGAGGGCGTGCGCCGCATCCTGTGGGCCGACCGGCAGATGCCGGTGCTGACGGAGATCCGCGAGCGCTTCGAGCGTGAGCAGCCGCTCGCCGGCTATCGCGTCTCCGCGTGCCTCCACGTCACGACGGAGACTGCGAACCTCATGCGCACGCTCAAGGCCGGCGGCGCGGACGTGGTGCTGTGCGCGTCGAACCCGCTCTCGACGCAGGACGACGTCGCCGCGGCGCTCGTCGAGGAGTACGGCATCCCCGTCTTCGCGATCAAGGGCGAGGACAACGACACCTACTACTCCCACATCATGGCCGCGGTCGATCACAAGCCGCAGCTGACGATGGACGACGGCGCGGATGTGATCAGCGTCCTCCACTCGACGCGGCGCGAGCAGCTCGACGACATCATCGCCGGCATGGAGGAGACGACCACCGGCGTCATCCGGCTGAAGGCGATGGAAGCCGACGGTGCGCTCCAGTTCCCCGTGATCGCGGTCAACGAGGCGCGCACGAAGCACTTCTTCGACAATCGCTACGGCACCGGCCAGTCGACGATCGACGGCATCATCCGCGCGACGAACGTCCTCCTTGCCGGCAAGCGCTTCGTGGTCGCGGGCTACGGCTGGGTCGGGCGTGGTGTGGCGATGCGCGCCCGGGGTCTCGGCTCCCACGTGATCGTCACCGAGGTCGACCCGATGCGTGCTCTCGAGGCGCTGATGGACGGCTTCGAGGTGATGCCGATGAAGGAAGCCGCGAAGGTCGGCGACATCTTCTGCACCGCCACCGGTGACAAGCACGTCCTGGCGCGCGAGCACCTCGCGTCGTTGAAGGACGGCGCGATCATCTGCAACACCGGTCACTTCAACGTCGAGATCGACATCCCCGCGCTGCGCGAGCTCGCCGTCGAGACGCGCGAAGCACGCAACTTCGTGGAGGAGTTCAAGCTCGAAGACGGCAGGCGCGTGTTCCTGCTCGCCGAGGGTCGCCTCGTCAACATCTCGGCCGCGGAGGGACACCCTGCGACGGTGATGGATATGAGCTTCGCGAACCAGGCCCTCGCGACCGAGTACGCGGTCAAGAACGCGTCGTCGCTCGAGAACAAGGTCTATCCCGTGCCGACCGAGATCGACGAGGAGATCGCCCGCCTCAAGCTCGAGACGATGGGCGTGGACATCGACCAGTTGACCGAGGAGCAGGTGAAGTACCTCGCGTCGTGGGACGAGGGCACCTGAGCGACGCGCGTCGCCTTGATGCTCGAGCCTGAACAGATCGTGCGCCTCGAGCAGGACGCCGTCGTCCTGCTCGACCAGCGCCTCCTCCCTGGAGAGGTTGTCGAAGTGCGTTGCGGTACGCCTGTCGAGGTTGCAACCGCGATCCGGACGATGGTCGTCCGCGGCGCACCGGCGATCGGGGTTGCCGCCGCTTACGGTCTCGCGCTCGCTGCGGTGCGGGGCGATGACCTGGGAGCGGCCGACGCGGTCTTGCGCGCTTCGCGACCGACCGCGGTCAACCTCGCCTGGGCGCTCGACGAGATGGCGAGTGACCCATCGCCGGAGCATGCGCGCGCGATCCATGCGGCGGAGGTCGAGCGCTGCCGGCAGATGGCGGCTCACACGGCGGACCTGCTCTCGCCCGGGACGCGGGCACTCACGCATTGCAACGCGGGCGGGCTCGCGACGGGGGGCTACGGGTCGGCGGTCGGAGCGCTCCTGACCGCGTTCGAGCGTGGTCTGCTGGCCCACGTCTGGGTCGACGAGACGCGACCGCTCCTGCAGGGCGCCCGACTGACCGCGTGGGAGCTCGAGACGGCCGCGATCCCGCACGCGGTGATCGCCGATGCGGCTGCGGGATCGCTGATGGCCGCAGGGGAGATCGACTGCGTGATCACGGGTGCCGACCGCATCGCCGCGAACGGCGACGCCGCCAACAAGATCGGGACGTATTCGCTCGCCGTGCTCGCCCGCCACCACGACCTGCCGTTGTACGTGGTCGCACCGAGCACGACGCTCGACCTGGGAACACCGAGCGGCGGGTCGATCCCGATCGAGGACCGGGACCCCGCAGAGGTGACGGCACGATTCGCCGCGCGGAACCCGGCGTTCGACGTGACACCGGCGGCGCTGATCTCGGCAATCGTGACCGAGCGCGGGGTCCATCGTGCGCCGTACGCCGAATCGCTGAGCGGAGCGGTCGCCGCGTGAAAGCGCTGATCCTCGCGGCCGGCTACGCGACCCGCCTCCGCCCGCTGACCGACTCGTGGGCGAAAGAGCTGTTGCCGGTCGGTGGGCGTCCGATCATCGACCGGATCGTCGACAACCTCGCAGACGTCGCCGAGGTCGACGAGGTGCACCTCGTCACCAACGCACGAAAGGCACCTTGGTTCCACGAGTGGGCGAGGGGGCGTGACGTGACGATCCACGACGACGGCACGACGTCGAACGATGACCGCCTCGGTGCGATCGGCGACATGCTGTTCGTCGTCGACCGGGTGGGTGCCGACGACGACCTGCTCGTGATCGCCGGAGACAACCTGTTCGACTTTCGCCTGAGCGACCTCGTCGCGTACTGGCAGACGAGGGGCGTCGCGAGCGCCGTCGCAGTGCGCGACGTCGGCTCCCTCGAGCTCGCTCGGCAGTACGGAATCGTCGACCTCGACGGCGACGGGCGCATCCGCTCGTTCGTCGAGAAGCCGCCGAAGCCGGCGTCGACACTCGCCGCCACTGCCACGTACCTCTACCACCGTGAGCACGTCGGGCTGATCCGTACGTACGTGGAGAGTGAGGCGAACGCGGATCAACCCGGCCGCCTCGTCGCCTGGCTCCACCAGCGAGAGCCCGTCTACGGCTGGGTGTTCACGGAGCCCTGGTACGACATCGGAGACGAGGAGCAGCTCCTCGAGGCAGACAACCGCTTGCGTGCCGCGGTGGGCCTGCCGACGCGTGACGCCTACGCGCCCTCCTGACGAGAAGTCACACATTCGGCACGAAGCCGTGACAGACATGCGACGCGCTCGCGCGTACCGTCGAGTGCGTGGCTCGTCGACCTCGTCTTCCCGCCGCGTTGCGTGGCCTGCGCCTCGTCTGCGAGCGTGCTCTGTCGTTCCTGTCGGCAATCGCTCCGGCGGCCCGGCCCGGTGATCTGCGGACGCTGCGGCGCCCCGACGCTCTGGCCGGTCGAACGGTGCACGGAGTGCGCAGGACGTCGCCTCGGCTTTCGCCGCGCCCGGGCGGCGGTCGCCTACTCGGGTGCCGCGCGCGATCTCGTTGCCGCCTGGAAGGAGCACGGGCTCCGCCGCGCGGCCAACCTGGCCGCTGAGCTCGTCGTCGAGTGCCTGGAAGCTCCGGCGGCAGACGTCATCACCTATATCCCGCCCGACCCGAGCCGGCTGCTCGTGCGCGGCCACCATCCGGCCGAGCGACTCGCCCGGGAGCTCGCGACCCGCTGGGGCCTCCCGCATGCGGCACTCCTCGTGAGGGCCGGCAGGACACCTTCCGAGCGTCAGACGAGCCTCGCGCGAGCGGATCGTCTGAAGAATGCGCGCGGCGCCTTCGTCGCGGTAGCCAAGACGCCCCGGCACGTGATCCTCGTCGACGACGTGTACACGACCGGCGCCACGGTCTCCGCGGGGGCAACGGCGCTCCGCCGAGCGGGCGGACGTGAGGTCGAGGTGGTCACGTTCGCGCGAACGGTGCGCGTCTAGGTCGACCCGCAGCCGGTGGTTCTCGGTTACGCTCAGAGCTCGGACGATCCACCACCGGGGAGGTCGCGATGAGGCTTCAGGTGAAGGGGAAGAACGTGGAGATCACGCCGTCGATCCGTGCGTATGCCGAGCGAAAGCTGGGCAAGCTCGAGAAGCAACTCGCCGAGCAGACGCAGGTCGAAGTGGAGCTTTCCGAGCAGCGAAACCCCTCGATCGCCGAGAGTCATGTCGCGGAGGCGACGATCTTCACGAAAGGGCCGACATTGCGCGCACGCGAGGCGTCCCCCGACATGAAGGTGTCGATCGACCAGCTGGTCGAGAAGCTCGAGCGCCAGGTGAAGAAGTACCGCGAGCGCCGGCGTGTGGAGCCGCGCAGGCACACCGAGCACAACGGCGAGATCCCCTCGTCCTGACGCGGCGCCGATGAGGGTCTTCGGCCGGCGGCAGCCGCTGCACCAGGCACTGGCCGACGCGGCCGGGCTGTCGCTCGGCGACGGGTCGGCGCGGGCGTCCGGGCCGTCGGCGGCCCCGCCCGGCTGGGACGGCGAGCAGCGCGGCGAGCCGGGGATCCACGGCGTCCCCCGCCCGCGCAGGTGGGATGCGGTCGTGACGGCCGACGCTCCGGGGCTCCACGGCAACACGGTGCACTTCGTGGCGCTCAAGGATGGAACCCTCGTTGTCGAGGAGGACCAACCGGATGACGCACTGACGCCGCTCGCGGACGCTATCGAGACCCGCCTCGAACCGCCGTATCGGGCGGAAGCCGTCCGTCGGGACGAGTCGCTCTGGGGTGTCGCCGGCAGGCGCATCACCGTGGTGTCCGAGCCCGGCTTGGTCGGTGAGGAGGCGGAGCTCGTTCTCACGTCGTCGGGGTGGGCTCTGACCGTCGACGGCCACCACCGGCTCGCGCACGTCCCCGCACTCGAAGCCGCCGGGCGCGCCGGCGGCGGGAGCGAAGCGGTCGTCCGCGCCTCTCGGATCGCGGACGACCTGTGGGACGTCGAAACCGCGCCGCTCTAGATGATTGCAGCCGGTGGAGATCCGAGAGATCGTGCTGTGAGCCCGGCGTGAAGGTTCCGTGCGCGCTGCGTGTGCGCCGGCCCGCGTAGGTGTCGGCCGCAGGCTCACCCGGTACCCTGTCGCCCAATGTCCCCGGCGATCGGCAGCTTCGAAAAGGCACTGCGCTTCGGCGAAGGCCGGCGGCTCAAGCGTCTGCAGGAGCAGGCCGCGTACATCGCGACGCTCGAGCCCGACTTCCAGAAGCTCTCGGACGACGCGCTCCGTGCCAAGACGACCGAGTTCCGGGAGCGGCTCGAGAACGGCGAAGAGCTCGAGAGCCTGCTCTTCGAGGCGTTCGCCGCCGTCCGCGAGGCGCGCCTCCGCGAGTCCGACCAGCGCATCTTCGACGTCCAGATGATGGGTGGGATCGCGCTGCACGAGGGCGACATCGCCGAGATGAAGACCGGCGAGGGCAAGACGTTCGTCGCCAGCCTGCCGCTCTACCTGAACGCGCTCGAGGGTCTCGGTGCGCACCTCGTCACCGTCAACGACTACCTCGCCACCCGCGACGCGGAGTGGAACCGCCCGGTCTATGAGCGGCTCGGGATCACCGTCGCCGCGATCGAGACGAACCAGCCGTTCGAGGCCCGAAAGGCGGCGTACGACGCCGACATCACGTACGGCACCAACTCGGAGTTTGGGTTCGACTACCTGCGCGACAACATGGCGATCAGCCTCGACGGTGTCGTGCAGCGCGGCCACCGCTACGCGATCGTCGACGAGGTCGACTCGATCCTGATCGACGAAGCGCGGACACCGCTGATCATCTCCGGGGAGCCGACGACCGCCGCGAAGACCTACTACGACTTCGCGCGCGTGGTGAAGAGCCTCGAGGGCGCACAGTCGAAGGGCACGAAGCTCGACGACGAAGCGCTCGCGGCCGACCACGACTTCCTGTACGACGAGAAGCACAAGACGGTGTCGCCGACCGAGTCCGGTATCGAGAAGGTCGAGCGCGCGCTGCGGATCGACAACCTCTACAGCCCAGGGAACGTCCAGCTCGTCAACCACCTCATCCAGTCGCTCAAGGCGCAAGCGCTCTACAAGATCGACGTCGACTACGTGATCCAGGACGGCGAGGTGAAGATCGTCGACGAGTTCACCGGCCGCATCATGGAAGGCCGCCGCTGGAGCGAAGGGCTTCACCAGGCGATCGAGGCGAAGGAGAACGTCCCGATCCAGGAGGAGCACCAGACGCTCGCGACGATCACCCTCCAGAACTACTTCCGTCTCTACGAGAAGCTCGCCGGCATGACCGGTACCGCAAAGACGGAGGAGAAGGAGTTCGTCGAGATCTACGACCTGAACGTCGTCGAGATCCCGACCAACGTCGCGGTCGCCCGCGACGACCAGAACGACCTCATCTTCAAGACGGTCGAGGCGAAATTCGACGCTGTCGTCAACGACGTCAAGGAGCGGCACGAGAAAGGCCAGCCGATCCTCGTCGGCACGATCGCCGTCGAGACGTCCGAATACCTCAGCGAGCTGCTGAAGCGGCAGGGCGTCCCGCACACCGTCCTGAACGCGAAGGAGCACGCGCGCGAGGCCGAGATCATCAAGGACGCGGGCAACCGAGGGTCGGTGACGATCGCGACGAACATGGCGGGCCGCGGCGTCGACATCAAGATCGACGACGAGGTTCGCGACCTCGGCGGCTTGTACGTCCTCGGCACCGAGCGCCACGAGGCGCGGCGGATCGACAACCAGCTTCGCGGCCGCTCCGGCCGCCAGGGCGATCCCGGTGTGACCCGCTTCTACCTCTCCGGCCGCGACGACCTGGTGCGCCTGTTCGCAGGCGACCGCATCCACGGGATCATGGAGCGTTTCAAGCTGCCGGACGACCAGCCGATGGAGGCGGGCATCCTCTCGCGCCAGATCGAGAACGCGCAG
>JAICUZ010000124.1 GCA_025935595.1 Burkholderiales bacterium | reverse complement strand
GAGCTGCTGCGGTCAGTCCTCCTTTAGCTCGTCCATCGCAGCGCGGGCGCGGGCGTGGACGTCGGCGCGGCGGTCGGCCGGCGGCTCGGCTTCGGGCTCCGGCGCTGCAGGCGCCTCGACGCGCGTCTCGTCGAGCTTCGCGCGCAGGTCGTCCGCCGGCGACGGCCCGAGCGCGGCCGGCGAGCGGCGGCGCAGCAGCGCCCGCAGACCGAGTCCACCGAGGAGCAAGGCGAGAAGGCGCTTCACTGCGCCGATTCTAGTGCGGAGCGCTGCTACACTGCCGCGGCTTCTCGCCCAGTCCGTCGCGCCGTCCACCCCGAGGCGGCGTTCAGGAGACCGGGCCGACTCAGACCGTGGGAAGGAGACATTCGGGCGTGAACGAGTACGAAGTCATGCTGTTGCTGGACCCGGAGCTCGCCGAGGAGCGGGCCAACGAGATCATCCAGCGCATCCGCGACGCGGTCGAGGGCGCGAAGGGCAAGTGGGACGGCCACGAGCCGTGGGGCCGCCGCCGGCTCGCCTACGAGATCGGGCACAAGGGCGAGGCGGTCTACCACCTCCTCCTCTTCACCTGCCCCGTCGAGACGCTCGACGAGATCACGCGCGTGCTGAAGATCACCGACGGCGTCGTGCGCCACGGGGCGTATCGCCGCGTGCAGGGGTCGACCCACCAGAAGGCGCCCGCACAGGCGTCGGCTCCCGCGCCTCAAGCGGCCGCGGCCGGTTCCGCCGATGACAGCGACGAGGCGTCGGAGTAGCCTGGGGCGACCCGTAGGAGAGGAGCAGGAAACCATGGCCGCAAACATCAACCGCGTCGTCCTCGTCGGGAACCTGACGAAGGACCCCGAGCTCCGCCAGACCGGCGGCGGCACGCCCGTCTGCTCGCTGCGCATCGCCGTCAACACACGGCGCCGCGACGAGACCGGGCAGTGGGGCGACAAGCCGAACTACTTCAGTGTCTCCGTCTTCGGCAATCAGGCGGAGAGCTGCTCGCAGTACCTGTCGAAGGGCCGCCCGGTCGCGATCGACGGCCGCCTCGAATGGCGCGAGTGGCAGGCGCAGGACGGCTCGAAGCGCGAGTCCGTCGAGATCGTCGCCGACTCCGTGCAGTTCCTCGGCAGCCGCGGCGACGGCGACGGCGCCCCCGGCGGCAACCAGTTCGTCCCGGCCGGCGCGACCCAGGGCGCAGACGCCGACTTCTCGGGCGCCGACGACGACATCCCGTTCTACGGAGACTTTCTTTGGCTCAGCAGAAGACCGACCGCACCACCTCGAGAAAGCGGACAGCGCCGATGGGCGGCGGCCGCCGCAAGTCCTGCTTCTTCTGCAAGTCGAAGGTGGACGAGGTCGACTACAAGAACGTCAACGAGCTTCGCCGCTACGTCTCCGAGAAGGGCAAGATCCGCTCCCGGCGCATCAGCGGCGCCTGCCGTCGCCACCAGCGCCAGGTCGCGGTCGCGGTCAAGCGCGCCCGCGAGCTCGCCCTCCTGCCGTACGTGGGTGACAAGTAGCGCCATGAACGTCGTTCTCACGCAGGACGTCGACAAGCTCGGCCTGCGCGGCGACGTGGTGAACGTCGCGCGCGGGTACGCGCGCAACTTCCTCCTGCCGCGCGGCCTCGCCGCCGTCGCGACTCCCGGGCTCGTGAAGGAGATCGAGAAGCGCGACGCGCAGCGTGCGCGGCACGAGGCGAAGACGGTCGACGAGGCGCGCGCGATCGCGAAGCGCGTCGAGGGTGTCGAGCTTCGGTTCGACGTGAACGCCGGCCCGACCGGGGCGCTCTTCGGCTCGGTCACCGCGACCAACGTCGCCGACCGTTTGTGGGAGGAGCAGAAGCTCCGCGTCGACCGCCGCAAGCTCCAGATGGACACGATCAAGCGCATCGGGCGCTACAGCGTCCCGTTCGACGTCTTCGCCGACGTCGTCGCCGAGATCAAGGTCGTGGTCGCGCCGGAGGGCCAGGAGCTCCCACCCGAGGAGGAGCTCGCCGCGCTCGAGGAGGCAGAGCGCGCCGAGGCGGTTGCCGAGGCGGAGGCCGCCTCGGTCGAGGAGGAGCAGGCGACCGCCGCGGTCGAGGAGGCCATCGCCGAGGAAGACACGGCCGTCGACGAAACTGCCGAGGAAGGCGAAGCTCCAGCGCCGGATCCCCCAGAAGGGGTGCAGCCGGCGTAACCCTTTCGTCCACAGGCTCTCCACGGGTCTGTGGACGACCTTCCCCAGCCTCTATCCACAGGGGCGCGGAACGGTGTGGAACTCGCCCGGAAGTTGGCGCAAAGTGCGCCCGTTTCGTCCACTATACTGACACGAACACCCGTTCTGTTTCCCCTGCAGGGAGGAAGGTTCCATCACCAGTGAGGACGGTTTCCACACCCTTTCCGGATCCGGCCGATCGCGGTCTACTACCGAACGCATGACCCTGCCTGCCCAGGCGCTCGCGACCGCCCCGATCCCGCCCCAGAATCTCGATGCAGAGGAGTCGGTCCTCGGCGCGATGATGCTGAACGCGCTGGCGATCGGGGCGGTCACGGAGTCCACCAGCCTGAGCGCGGGCGACTTCTACCGCGAGAGCCACGGCCACATCTACCGGGCGGTCCTCTCCCTGTATGCGAAGGGCGAGCCGGTCGACGCGATCACCGTCGTCGACGAGCTCGGGAAGACGGGGACGCTCGAGCAGGCAGGCGGGCAGGAGCGCATCCACGAGCTGGCCGCGCTCGTCCCGGCCGCGTCGAACGCCCCGCACTACGCGCGGCTCGTCGCCGAGATGGCGACGCTGCGGGGGCTCATCCGCGCGGGCAACGACATCGCGCGCCTCGGGTTCGACCGGCCCGGCGAGACGGTCGAGCTCGTCGACCGAGCCGAGCAGATCGTCTTCGACCTCTCCCAACAGCGGGTGTCGACCGAGTTCGCACACGTCGCAGAGCTGCTCAAGGACTCGTTCGAGACGATCACGAAGCTGTACGAAGCGGGCAGCGACATCACCGGCACCCCGTCCGGCTTCCGCGACCTCGACCGCCTCACCTCCGGATTCCAGCCCGGCAACCTCGTGATCGTGGCGGCACGCCCGTCGATGGGGAAGTCGGCGCTCGCGCTCTGCATGGCGGCGAACGTCGCAGTGCGCACCGGCACGCCGGTCGCGCTGTTCACGCTCGAGATGTCGAAGGCCGAGGTGACGCAGCGGCTGATGTGCGCCGAGGGAAAGGTCGAGTCACAGCGGCTCCGCACGGGCAAGCTCGCGACGGACGACTGGCCTCGCCTCACCGCTGCGTGCGACAAGCTCGCGAAGGCGCCGATCTACGTCGACGACACGGGCTCGATCACGATGATGGAGATCCGGTCGAAGCTGCGGCGCTTGAAGTCGCGTGAGCCCGACCTCGGCCTCGTGATCGTGGACTATCTGCAGCTCATGACGTCGGGGACGACGGTCGAGAACCGGGTGCAGGAGGTCTCGCAGATCTCGCGGTCGCTGAAAGTGCTCGCGCGCGATCTCGACGTACCGATCATCGCCCTGTCGCAGCTGTCGCGCGCAGTCGAGCAGCGGCACGACAAGCGACCGATCCTCTCCGACCTGCGCGAGTCCGGCTCGATCGAGCAGGACGCCGACGTGGTCATGTTCGTGTACCGCGACGAGTACTACAACCCCGAGGACACCGACTCGGCGGGCATCGCCGAGGTGATCCTCTCCAAGCACCGGAACGGCGCGACGGGATCCGAGAAACTCGCCTTCCAGAAGCGCTACGCGAAGTTCGCGGACCTGGCGGCCGCCTGATGACGACCGTCTGGATCTCCCCATCTGCGACTTCGTTCTCCTGCCTCTGTGAGCCGTGCCTCGAGGCGGCGCGCCGTTCCGGTCTCCTCTTCGCCGACGCATTGATGCGGGCGAGCGTGCGCGGGTCGATTCCCGCCACCGCAGACGTGTCGTCGCGCCGCTGCGCCGCCGGGCACGAAATCGTGCTGCGCCGCATCGAGCGGCCGGCGTCGCTGCCGCACCACGACGACAGGCAACTGGCGCTGAGTTGATCGAACGGCAGCACGTCTGGCTCGGCCCGGAGGCGACGTCCTTCGACGAGCTGTGCGAGGCGTGCCTGGTGGCCCGCGAGGAGATCGAGGAAGAGACGTATGTGGTCCACGGCACGCTGCGGGTAGACGCGGACGTGGGTTTCACGACGTGCCGCCGCGGCCACCGGATCGTGGTGCGGCGCGTTCGGCTGAGGCTCGCCGTCTAGCGCGCTAGTCTGCGGGACGTGCCTGCGACCGTCGTGGTCGGTGCGCAGTGGGGCGACGAGGGCAAGGGCAAGATCGTCGACCTGCTCGCCCAGGAAGCCGATGTCGTGTGCCGCTACCAGGGCGGGCCGAACGCCGGGCACACGATCGTCGCCGGCGGCGAGACGTTCAAGATCCGCCAGACACCGAGTGGCGTCATCTCCGGCAAGACCTCGGTGATCGGCGCCGGGTGCGTCGTCGACCCGCAGGTGCTGCTGGACGAGCTCGCCGAGCTCGAGGCACGCGGGATCGACGTGTCGGTCGTCGTCGTCTCCGGGAACGCGCACCTGATCATGCCCTGGCACGTCGCGATCGACCAGGCGTCGGAGCGCCGCCTCGGCCACCTGCAGATCGGCACGACGCGCCGTGGGATCGGCCCCGCGTACGCGGACAAGGCCTCGCGGCTCGGCATCCGCGTGCAGGACCTGCTCGACCCGAAGATCCTGCGTCAGAAGATCGAGGTCGCGCTCGCGGAGAAGAACCTCTGGCTCGAGCGGATCTACGAGGCGGAGCCGTTCGTCCTCGAAGCGGTGTGGGAGCAGTACGCGAGCCTCGCCGAGCGGCTCGCTCCCTACGTCGGCGACGTGTCGCTGCTCGTCGACCGCGCGCTCGACGAGGGCAAGGACGTGCTCTTCGAGGGCGCGCAGGCGACGCTGCTCGATCTCGACCACGGCACGTATCCGTTCGTCACGTCGTCGAACCCGATCGCGTCGGGCGCGGCGACCGGTATCGGCATCGGACCGACGCGGATCGACCGCGTGCTCGGCGTCTCGAAGGCATACGTGACGCGCGTCGGCGAAGGGCCGTTCCCGTCGGAGATCCGCGGGCCTGACCAAGGCCGCCTGCGCGAGCTCGGCGGCGAGTACGGCACCGTCACCGGCCGCGAGCGCCGCTGCGGCTGGCTCGACCTGGTTGCGCTTCGTTACGCCGTGCGTGTGAACGGCATGACCTCGCTTGCGTTGACGAAGCTCGATGTTCTTTCCGACTTCGACGAGCTGCCGGTGTGCGTGCGCTACCGGCTGCGCGACGGCTCCGAGACCGAGCACTTCCCGGCGCACCAATCAGACTTCCATCACGCGGAGCCGGTGTGGGAGACGCTGCCCGGCTGGGCGCAGCCGCTCGACGAGGCATCGACGCTCGACGAGCTGCCGCCCGCGGCGCGCGACTACGTCGCATACGTGTCGCGTGCGCTCGGATTGCCGATCGAGCTCGTCGGTGTGGGCGCTGCCCGCGACCGCGTGCTCGCCTAGTGCGCGGGGCCGCCGCGTTCGTCTTCGACGATGCGGGTCGCGTCCTCGTCGTCAAGGAGAACTACGGCCGCTACCGCTGGTCGCTGCCCGGCGGAGCGGTCGAGGACGGCGAATCCCCCGAGGACGCGTGCGTCCGTGAGACGCTCGAGGAAACGGGTGTCGACGTGAAGGTCGAGAACCTCGTCGGAACGTACGAGCTGCCCGACATCACCGTGCACGCGTTTCGCTGCGCGATCGTTCGCGGCGAGCCGGCACTTCAACCAACGGGAGAGCTCACCGCCGTCGAATGGCGCTCACCGGAAGCGATCCCCGATCCGAAGTCGAACGTGCTCCACTACGCCCTCGACGATGCGCTCGCGGGGCGAAGCAACGTCGAGCGAACCGGCCTCCGACGGGTCACGTGATGCTCGCGTACACGGCCAACACATGGACGCAGATCATCGTCGCGTTCTCGATCTTCGTCCCCGTCGTGGTGACGATCGTGATCGCGGTGATCTTCCTGCGTGGCGCGAAGAACGATCCCGACGAGCAGCGGCTCAGGCGGGCGCAGCAGGAGTACGAAGCTAGGCGCGAGCCGTGAAGTCGCCGGGTGTGTCGACGTCGGCGAGGACCGCCGGGTCGAGCTCGACGGTGACGACGTCGAGCTCGTCGTAGGTGCGATAGAGCGCGAGCGGCCCGTTGGCGAGACGCCGCTCCAGTAGCGGCAGCGCCGACTTCGCCCACGCACCGGGTAAGGGGCCACTCGGCGAAACCGCCGCGTCCTTGCAGGCATCGCCGAGCGCACGCACGGCGTCCGGCGTCATCCAGGGACAGTCGACGGGAACGAACACCGCGACGTCGTTTGCCACGGCTCTGAGGCCGGCGACGACGCCGGCGATCGGCGCGCGCACGTCCGTGCCGTCGTCGATCACGTCGAACGGCAGGGCGTCGCCGCGCTTGCCGACGACGAGCACCTCGTCGCACGCCTCGGCGAGCACACGCCGGCCGCGCTCGGCGAATGTCTCGCCGTCGATCTCGGCAAGCGCCTTCGGCGACCCGAACCTCGTGCTCGCACCGCCGACGAGGAGCACGCCCGTCAGCGGCCGATGCGCCATGACTCCGTGTAGACGTTCATGCGCCCCCCGCGGACGAAGCCGCAGAGCGTCACACCACGGTCGGCCGCGAGCTCGACGGCAAGCGACGACGGCGCCCCGACCGCAACGAGGATCGGGCACCCGGCGACGGCCGCCTTCTGCACGAGCTCGAACGAGAGCCGGCCGCTGACGCAGAGCACCGCGTCGACGAGCGGCAGCCGTCGCTCTCGGAAGGCCCAGCCGACGGCCTTGTCCATCGCGTTGTGCCGACCGACGTCCTCGCGCAGGCACAGCAACGCGCCGGCCGCGTCGAAGAGGCCGGTCGCGTGGATGCCGCCCGTCGCGTCGAACGCGGGCTGCGCCTGCCGCAGGCGGTCCGGCAAGGTCGCGACGATCGCGGCGTCGACGCGGAGGTCGCTCTCGACCCGCGGCGCCTCGACCGCGACCGCGTCGAGCGCGCCCTTGCCGCACACGCCGCAGGAGCTCGAGGTGTAGAAGCTACGTGCGAGCCGGCCCGGGTCGAACCCGGGCGCGTCGAGCTCGACGGTGTTCGCCGCCAGGTCGTCGGGCAGCCGGGCGCCTTCCGGGCGGAGGCCCTCGGAGAGCGCGAAGCCGAGCGCGAGCTCCTCGTCGTGGCCGGGCGTCCGCATCGTCACCGCGACCGGGCGACCGCCGATCCTGATCTCGAGCGGCTCCTCGACCGCAACCACATCCGTCGCGTCGCCGTCCGGGATACGGAAGACCCGGACCTTCGTCGTCGCGTACGGCGGCGCCTTCACACCTGGGACGCTACTCCTCAGGCCGGTGCGCCGCGGGTCGGGCCGGCCTCGCGCAGCACCTCGTAGAGGTGACGGTACGCGTTCACAGAGGCCGCGACG
>JAICUZ010000266.1 GCA_025935595.1 Burkholderiales bacterium | reverse complement strand
TCCCGCACGGCATCGACTTCGACGAGGCACGCGAGGACGCGGAACGGCTGGCCGCCGAGACCGGCTTTCGCTACATCCATTCAGGGAACGAGCCGCTCCTGATCGCCGGCGTCGCGACTGCGACCCTCGAGCTCCTCGAGGACGAGCCGCGCATCGACACGATCATCGTGCCGGTCGGCGGCGGCAGCGGCGCAGCCGGCGCGGCGCTCGTCGCGAAGACGCTCAATCCCTCGATCCGCGTCATCGGCGTGCAGTCGGACGCGGCACCGGCGGCGTTCCGCTCGTGGCGCGACCACGCGATCCTCCAGGATGAGATGAAGACGTTCGCGGAGGGTCTGGCGACGCGCGTCGCGTTCGAGTTGCCGCAGCACATGATGTGGCAGCTGCTCGACGACTTCGTCCTCGTGAGCGACGACGAGATCCGCGCAGCGCAGCGCGTGATGATCGAAGCGACGCGCAACCTGATCGAAGCCGCAGGCGCGGCGCCGCTCGCAGCGGTGCTCCGCCTACCAGTCGACGAGATCGCCGGGACCCGCGTCGCGCTGATCGCGAGCGGCGGGAACGCGAGCCCCGATCAGCTCCGCGAGTTGCTGGCTTAGCTCTTCTTGCGGTTCACCGCGCGCTCGAGCGACGCCTTGTTCATCTTCGACCGGCCCTCGATCCCCAGGTGCTTCGCCTCTTCGTACAGCTGGTCGCGCGTGCGCCCTTTCGGCCGATCCGTCCCCGAGCGTAGACCGCCGCGGCGGCCGGACGAGATGTCCCTCGTCGACGTGCGCGAACGTTCACGGGACTCGCCGGCGCGTGCGCGTTCCTTGTTGACCGTGCGCGCGGCGATCTCCTCCGCCAGATCCTCCGAGCGGCCCTGCTTGCGCTCGCTCTGCTTGATGTGCTCGTACTGGCGGGCGCGCTTCGTGCCCTTCTTCACCCCACGTGGCGGCATCAGACCCTCCTCGGTTTGCTCACCGCTGAGGTACCGCTAGCGACGACGCAGCAAACGCGCGAAGTTGATGTCGTAGCCCCAACCGAACGTCTTCGGGGTGAAGACGCGCGGATCGTCGGGGTTCCACCAGCGAGACTTCGCGCGGGCGACCGTCGGTCGCCGCCAGTCGTACGGGATCCCGAGGAAGCGCCCGGTCTTCGCCATCGCTACCGCTCGCTTCCCGCGAGTGCGTACAGGCTGTCGTGCTCCTCCCGGCAGGCGGGGCAACCTTCGAGGTGCGTCCGCAGCCCCGGCACCGCCGCATCCGCGTCGGCGCCTGCGAGCTCGAGCTCGACGTAGCGGTCGAGCTCCCGGAAGCACGCGTCGCAGCCGATGTCAGGCCCGTCCGGCCCGAGGATCCGGCCGAGCTCCTGGTTCAGGTCTCTCCTCTCCGTCATTTCTCCTCCACACTTGCGAACGCAAGGCCGCGCTCGCCCAGATGGCCGCGCAGCCGGCGCCGCGCGTCGTGCAGTGTCTTGTAGAGCGCTCCGCGAGTAGAGCCCAGCCGTTCGGCGAGGACGTCGATCGGGACCCCGTTCACCGCGAGTGCGATCAGGACTTGCCGTTGGTGCGGTGTCAGCACAGAGTGGACGCCCTCCCGGACCGTCTCGAGCAGCTCGCGCTGCTCGACCTCGGCGTCCGGGCCGAGCCCCGAGTCGGCGAACGGCTCCCACCCCTCCGCTTCGAGCAGCACCTCGCGCCCTTGCCAGGCGCGCTTGCGCACCTTCACCGCCGCCTCGTAGAGCGCGAACTTGTAGGCCCACGTCGTGAAGCGGCTCGCGCCGCGGAAGTCGTCCAAACGGCGGAGCACGCCGAGCAAGGCGTCGGCGGCCGCTTCGACGGCGATCTCGTCGAGATCTCCGCGCACGTGCTGCAGCGTCGGCCGCCGGCGCGCGACTTCGAAGCGCGCCGCCTTCAGCAGGAGCGTGTGCAGCCTCGCGACCGCTTCGTCACGCTCCGGCCCTTCGGCGCGGAGCGCGCGCAGCCACTCGCGAGACTCGTCGTCGAGGAAGCCGGTGGTGGGGGCCGCGAGCGTGCGCTCCACGGCCCCCACGGTAGCGGTCACGACCGTGGCGGTCACCGGAACCGGTTCGGGAACTGCGCCACGATCCCATCGGCGAGCAGGTCGGACATATGGAGGATGTGCTCGTGCACCTTGTCGTAGGCCGCGACGTCGGCCGCCCACTTGCCCTGCAGGTGCGCGACGGCTTCATCGCCGGTCAGCTTCAGGTGCATGTGCATCTCCGCCTTCAACGCCGCCAACGGCCAGTTGTGCGGGTTCGCTGCGTGGAGGAGCGCCGAGATCTGGTCCGCGTTGGCGGTCCAGCGCTCCTGCGCGTCGGCGACCTTGGTCGAGTCGCCCGCCTTCGCGGCCGCGATCAGGTCTGCGGCGATCAGGATGTGCTCGCGCAACAGCTTCGTCAGGGCCTTCCCGGCGGTAGCCCCGTAGTACGGCTTGACCGCGTTGCCCAGGTCGGCCTGGTTGCGGAGCAGCCGCGCAACCGTCGCTTTCGTGTCCGGGGTGTTGCCCTCGAGGCTGATGATCGCGAGCCGCGTCCAGGTGATGTGGTCCTCCCAGAGCTTGCGCATGTCCGCGTGGAACGCCACCGACTTCGCGGTCAGCTCGGTCGAGTGGGTCGCGTTCATCGTCATCGCGTGCCCGCCCGTGTGGCCCATCGCCGTTCCACCCGAGACGCCGAGCGCGGCAAGCGCGCTGAAGAACGCGACGAGTGCGGTCAGTGCGAGAGGGACCGGGCGCGCAGCAGTTGACTTGCCCATGTCGAGCTCCTTTCGATTGAGGTAAGCAGAGAGAGCGAGGCGAGAAGGCCCGCGATCTCGACTGCTTTCGTGAAGAGCGCCAGCCCGTCGACCGGCTCCACGTCGGGATGAAGCACCGGGACGCCGGTCGTGATCGCAAGCCCGTAGCTCACGATCAGCCCGGCGAAGACGAGCGCAGCGAGCTTTGGCGCGTGAAGGTGGTCCGGCCAGAAGGTCACCGCCACCGCGAGCGCGGCGAGCAGTACGGTCGCGACCACGAAGCCGAGGCCCGCGCCCGTTGCCTCATGGAAGTGGTCGGGGGCGAGTGCGGCATGGATGCCCGCGCTGATCGCGCACGCGAGGATGACCACGTCTTGCCGAAGACGGGTCATGCCGTCGTCAAAGCGTTGACGTGATTTCCGTACGGCATGTGCCCTCCTTGGTGTTTTGCGCGTGCAGGAGGGTTAGTGCGGCCCGGACCGGGGTCCTTACCTAGTACGAGCGCGGCATGTCGAGCACGTGCTCGCCGAGGTATGCGAGGACCAGGTTGTTCGAGACCGGCGCGATCGAGTAGAGCCGCGTCTCGCGGAACTTCCGCTCCACGTCGAAGTCGGCGGCGAAGCCGAAGCCGCCGTGAGCATCGAGACAGGCGTTCGCGGCGAGCCACGACGCTTCCGAGGCGAGTAGCTTCGCCATGTTCGCCTCGGCGCCGCAGTCGGCGCCCCGGTCGAACAGCTCGGCCGCTTCGCGACGGACGAGGTCGGCCGCGTGGACAGCGGCGTGGGCGCGCGCGATCGGGAACTGCACACCCTGGTTCGCTCCGATCGGGCGGCCGAAGACGACGCGCTCCGACGCGTAGCGGGCCGCCTTCTCGACGAACCAGCGCCCGTCGCCGACACACTCGGCGGCGATCAGGATCCGCTCCGCGTTCATGCCGTCGAGGATCTGTCGGAAGCCGCTCCCCTCCACGCCGACGAGCGCGTCAGCCGGAAGCTCGACGCCATCGAAGAACACCTCGGTCGTCGCGTGGTTCAGCATCGTCTTGATCGGCCGGATCGTGAGCGTCCCGGCGGCGGTCGCAGCGCGGAGGTCGACGATGAACGTCGAGAGGC
>JAICUZ010000163.1 GCA_025935595.1 Burkholderiales bacterium | reverse complement strand
GCATCGAGATCCGGCCATGCGGCTCGGTCGAGGAGCTGCGCGACGCGCTGAACGCGATCGGCCACTACTTCGGGCACGAGAACACGGTCGAGGACGCCGAGCGCTTCGCGCAGTGGACTCACGTCGAGCGCGTGCACGCCGCCTGGGAGGGCGACCGGGTCGTCGCGGGCGCCGGCGTGTTCCCGTACTCCATGTCGGTGCCCGGAGGTGCGGTTCCCACGGCCGGAGCCACCGTCATCGGCGTTCAGCCGACCCACCGGCGCCGGGGTGTCATGACCGCGCTGATGCGGGCGCAGCTCGAGGACTGCCGCGTGCGCGGCGAGGCGGCTGCCTACTTGTGGGCTTCCGAGGGAACGATCTACGGCCGGTACGGCTACGGCCTCGCGTCACGCATGGGCGAGATGACTCTCGCCAAGGAGCGGACGGCGTTCGCGCAGCCGTTCGAACCGCGGGGCATCTTCCGTCTCGTCGACCGCGAGGAGGCGGCGCAGACGTTCCCGCCGCTCTACGAGCAGATGTTCACGCAGCGGCCGGGGATGTTCTCTCGATCGGCCGA
This sequence comes from Burkholderiales bacterium, assembly GCA_025935595.1. Taxonomy (GTDB): domain Bacteria; phylum Actinomycetota; class Thermoleophilia; order Gaiellales; family Gaiellaceae; genus PALSA-600. Next base: position 5,667 of record JAICUZ010000163.1, on the reverse strand, counting down.
GTGGTGGGAGACGCGACGGCTCGCGCAGAGCTCGTGGGGGCCTCCGACTCCGAAGCGACTGGTGCTCCTGGAGCTCGACGGCGAGCCTGCGGGCTATGCGATCTACAACGTGCAGCAGGACTGGGCGCACGGATCCTCGAGCGGCAAGGTGACCATCGTCGAGGCGGTGGCACCGGCGCCGGAAGCGACCCGTGAGCTCTGGCGCTGGTTGCTCGACTTCGACTGGACGTCGAACTTCGTGGCGGGACTGTTGCCGCTCGACCACCCCCTGTTTCTGCTCCTCGCCGAGCCGCGCCGCATGGAGTTCGAGGTGAACGACGGCGTCTGGCTGCGGTTGATCGACGTCGAGGCTGCGCTCGCCGCGCGCAGCTACGGCGCGGACGCGCAGGTCGTGGTCGAGCTCACGGACGCCTTCCTGCCGGAGAACGCGGGCCGCTGGCGGATCGGCGCCCGTGGGGCGGAGCGGACCAACGCGAGCGCGGAGCTCGCGCTCGACGTGACCGGGCTCGCATCGGTCTACCTCGGAGGGTTCTCGTTCGCCGATCTCGTGGGCGCAGCGCGTGCCACGGAGCTCGCGCCGGGTTCCTGTGCCCGGGCGGACGCGCTGTTCCGGACAGCGGTACAGCCGTGGTGCGCTGAAATCTTCTGACGGGGGAAGTAGATTCGCGCTATGACGGTCGCTGAGGCAGACGTCTTCGCCTCAGCGGCGACGCGACGCATCAGCCGTCGCGGTGCGCTCGTAGTGGCATCGTTCGGCGCGTTCCTCGCGTTCCTCGACGCCACGATCGTCAACGTCGCGTTCCCCGACATCCGCGCGTCGTTCTCGTCGAGCTCGATCGGCGGCCTCTCGTGGGTGTTGAACGCCTACAACATCGTGTTCGCCGCGTTCCTCGTCCTTGCCGGCCGGCTCGCCGACCTGGTCGGTCGCCGGCGCGTGTTCACGTCGGGGATCGTTCTCTTCACGGCCGCATCGGCGGTATGCGCCGCCGCGCCGTCGCTCACAGTTCTCGTCGAGGGACGTGTGATCCAGGCGGTCGGGGCGGCGCTGCTCGTGCCCGCGTCGCTCGCGCTGGTCGTGCAGACGTTCACTCCTGAGCACCGCACACATGCGATCGGCATCTGGGGCGCTGCCGCAGCGGTCGCTGCCGGTCTCGGCCCACCACTCGGGGGACTGCTCGTCCGGGCCGAGAGCTGGCGGCTCGTCTTCCTTGTGAACGTGCCGCTCGGGGTCCTTGCTCTGGCGGGAGCCCGGAGGTACCTGATCGAGAGTCGCGCACCTGGGCGCCGTGTCTTCCCGGACGTGCGCGGCGCGCTGCTTCTGGCAGCGGCAATCGCGCTGCTCACGCTCGGGATCGTGCAGGGGAACGGCTGGGGGTGGACGAGCGCCGGTGTTCTCGGCTCCTTCGCCGGGGCGCTCGCCGCCGCCTGGCTCTTCGCGTGGAGCTCGCGGAACCACATGGAGCCCTTGCTCGACAATGAGCTGCTCCGCATCCGCACCTTCGCAGTCGCGACGGGCGCCAGCGCGATCGCGGGCCTCGGCTTCTACGCCTACCTGCTCGGCAACGTCTTGTGGCTGCACTACGTGTGGGGTTGGTCACTCCTTCTTGCGGGCTGCGCCCTCGCCCCCGCGGCGGTCGTGGCAGCCGCCGTCGCCGGTCCGCTCGGACGTGTCGCCGACGTACGCGGCCATCGCGTCGTCGCCGTTCCCGGCGCGGTCGTCTGGGCGAGCGCATACGTCTGGTACGCGACCCAGGTCGGGACTCATCCCGCGTTCCTCTCCCAGTGGCTCCCGGGGCAGGTTCTCTCAGGGCTCGGCGTCGCCGCGACCCTGCCGATCCTCGGGAGCGCGGCGCTCGCCGCCGTTCCGGGTGGACGGTACGCAGCTGCCTCCGCGGTGACCTCGAGCGCGCGGCAACTCGGCGGCGTTCTCGGCGTCGCGCTCCTCGTCGTCATCGTCGGCACTCCGTCGGCGGCGACGATCGTGGACCGCCTCCGTCACGGCTGGTGGTTCTCCGCCGCGGCGTTCGCCTGCGTCGCCGTCTCGGCATTGCTCCTGCGCCGCGCCGAGTCGACTGTTCTGGAGAGCGACGGTGTGGAGCTTGTGCCGCGTATCGAGACCCCGGCGGCGGAGGCGCCGGTGCGGCGGCAGCACCGGCAGAGCTCCTTGCTGGCCGAGCTGCCGGCGACGGTGCAGGACGCGCTCAGGGCCGCCGCGGACCCGATCACGCTCGCGGCCGGAGAGACGCTCTTCGACCGCGGCGATCCGTCCGACGCGCTGTACGTCGTCCAGGCCGGCAGGCTCGAGGCAGTGCTCGCCGGCGACACCCTCCGCGAGCTCGGCGCAGACGAGGTCGTCGGTGAGCTCGGGGTGATCGCCGGGTCCCCTCGTTCGGCGACCGTACGAGCGAGACGCGACACGACGCTCTTGCGCATCGATGCGACCAGCTTCCAAGACGTGCTCGCGGCCGACTCCGGCGCGGAGCAGCGGCTTGTCGCCGCCCTCGCCGCGCGCCTCCAGGCCAGCCGCTCGGTCGACGAGCCGGTACCGGCGCCGCCGCGCGTCATCTCGGTCGTGAGCGACGGTGATGCGGACGCCGGTGCGTTCGCAGCGCTCCTCGAGGCCACGCTTGCCGAGAACGTGCGCGTCGGAATGCCCGGGCGGGTGACGATCGAGGGGCTCGACCGGGCCGAGCGCGATCACGACCGCGTTCTGCTCGTCGCGGAACGTGAGGACGAGGCGTCGTGGCGCGAATTCTGTATGCGGCAGGCCGACCGTCTCGTGCTCGTGGTGAGCGACCCGCGGCGGCAACCGCCCGCTGAGGTGCATGCGCCCGTTGCCTACGTCGTGTTGACCGATGCGCCGTCGTCGCGTGCGGAGCTTCTCGCCTGGTGGGCGATTCCCGGTGTACGCCGGGTGGTCGTCGCCGAGCAGTCTTCCTGGGGCACTGCCGCGAAGCGCCTGGGGGAGCGGCTTGCGCGTGTCTCGATCGGCCTCGCGTTCGCGGGTGGCGGCGCCCGTGCGTTCGCCGGGATCGGCGTCTTGCAGGAGTTCGAGCAGTCGGGCATCGTGCTCGATCGTGTCTCGGGGACGAGCCTCGGCAGCATCCTCGCCGTCCTGCATGCCTCGGGCCTCGACGCGGCCGCGGTGGACGCCGCGTGCTTCGACGAATTCGTGCGCCGCCGTCCCTTCGGCGACCTCACCCTCCCGCGCGCGGCAATTGCTCGCGGCAGCCGTGCCCGCGCGGCTCTCGACCGCCGGATCGGCGACCTCTACTTCGAGGAGTTGCCGCGCGAGGCGGCGGTGGTGAGCGCCGACCTGCTGGACCACACCGCGGCCGTGCACCGGCGCGGTCGCGTGCAGGACGCGCTTCGCGCGTCGTTCTCGCTCCCGGGGCTCTTCCCGCCGGTGCGTGTCGGCGACTCGCTGCACGTCGACGGCGGCGTGATCGACAACCTCCCCGTGTCGGCGCTCGAGGGCGACGAGGGGCCGATCGTCGCGGTCAACATCTCGGCCGGCGGCTCCGGGCGCACTCGAACCGGGGAGCCTCGGGTTCCGATGATCATGGAGACGCTGCTTCGCTCGATGCTGATGGGCTCCGCCGCTGCGATCGAGGATGCCCGCCGCCGCGCGGCCATCGTCGTCACGCCCGACACGCGTGGCATCGGGTTGCTCGAGTTCCACCAGATCGACCGGGCGATCGAGGCCGGGAGAGCCGCAGGGCGCGCCGCGATCGCAGCCCTGGCGGAGGAACGTCGCAGCGGCTGACGGCTCAGCACAGACGTCAAGTCGTGGTGGGTGGAAAATCACCAGGGCCTCGGCCGTCTAGACAGTGGGCGCTCCGGCGCCTACAGTCCCTCTTTTGGGGGAGAAAACCTGTGGCGAAAAATCTGCCGTCGGCGCAAGGGTCGAGCCGCGGCCTGGGTCTGGGAGGGCGACGTGAGCGATAACGAGGATAGGACAGTCAAGCGATCGAGGCTGCGCGTTCGGCACCTGCTGCCGCTTGCCGTGCTCGCGCTCGTGCCGATCCTGCTGGCTCCGGCGGGCTCGGCGAAGCCAGCGCCGCCCGTCATCAACTTCGGGATCTGCGTACAGAACGCGACAACACTGGTCCCGGCCCCGAGCTGTTCGGGGGCGGATACGAACTCTGAGTTCGACGGCGCGACGGGTGCGCCAGGGGCGCCGGTGCAGGTCACCATCACGAACGCCGCCTCGAGTACCGCGGCGCTCGGCACCGTGAAGATCGATCTGCCGTCTGGACTGCGGGTCGACCCGAGCGTGACCCCTCAACCGAGCAAGTACGTGACCGCGAACGGCTCCAGTGAGATCCAAGTGATCGGTACGCAAATCCAGGCGGGCAAGTCGCTGCTGGTGACCTTCTCGATCGATACGGGCTGTGACGGATCGGACCTCGCGTGGACGGCGTCAGCCTCGCCGTTCAATGGAACCGGCTCGTCCACGAGTCAGGACACCTTGTCGGTGGGAGAGAAGAGCAACCTGCGCGTCGGCTGTCACCTCCGCTTCGCCACGCAGCCGACGGACACGCAAGTCGGCTCGACGATCACCGACAAGGGCGCCTCGACCGGTGGGGCGATCAAGGTCGAGCTCGATCAGGGAGATGTCGGTAACAACACGCCTATGACGACGTGTCCTTTTGGTGCCGGGAACTGCAAGGTCAAGGTGAACGACGACCCGACGAACGTGGGCTCCTTCACGCCGGTGTCAAACGCTGTGGGCGAAACGTTCACTGCGTCGTTCTCCAATCTGAAGATCACGAACCCGCTGAACAACATCAACTACACGGTGCCGTTCACGCTGACGGCGACGGGCGACCTAGGCCTCACCCAGGTAAGTGTGGCGAGCAACCCGTTCCTGATCACCGAGTACGCACAGGGTTGTACGGGCAACGGATGCTCCTTCTCGAGGAACAAGCTCACCTCAGGCGACATCACCTCGTTCGCGAGCCTCGCGGGCGGCGCCACCTTCGACTTCATGACGCTGAGCTCGTATTCGCTGGATGAGAACAACCTTCCGGCAGGGTGTCAGGACCGGATCGACCTTCACGTCACCGGGTTCGCCGAGACGGACGGCCGAAATGCCGACGGCGCGATGACGATCACGTACTACGTGAACATGGACAACATCAAGGCGAACTACGGGACGAACGTCGGCCAGCAGTTCATAGCGATGTGCGTCGGCGCGAAGAAGGTCGTGAACAACGCCGCTGTCGACTGCAGGACGCTCGAAGTGAGTGCCGAGCATCCAACCGGCGTGGGAGGCTCGGAGAACGGCTGGCTCGGAGACTCGCTGACCGGCGGGAAGTTCGACGGCGGCTCGAAGAACGCGATCTGCGACGCCGACGGCTTCTACTGGGGGATCATCAGCTCCTACCAGGACAAGCTTCCGACTGACAACCCGATCGTCACGAGTTGGAGCGGCCAGAACATTGCCGGGAAGAACTACCGCGCTTTTGTCATGAACGTGCCATCCGGCTGGGACTACCGGAATGGGCCCTAGCGTCTAATCCAAAGGCGGCTCAGGCAGCCGGACGACGTTGAGCCGCTTCAGGATCACGTCGCGGTCGAGTTCACGGGCCGCCGAATCGATTCCAGCGAGACGCGCGGCGCGCGGAAAAGCGGCGAGCGGGAGCGCGGGTGCGTGGGAAGTCG
>JAICUZ010000156.1 GCA_025935595.1 Burkholderiales bacterium | reverse complement strand
TCCGGTCGCGCAGCAGCACGCCGGAGGCTCCGGTGCGCAGCGCGGCCACCACGGCGTCGCGCTTGAGCTTGGCGGTCCGGGACTGCGGCTCGGCGTACCGGCGGACCGCCGCGGCGGCTACCCGGCGCGACACCGACGGCACCAGCAGCCGACGAGACGAGATCCACGCAGTTGCGACCAGCGCCGCGAGAGGCGGCAGCGCGATCGCGGCGAGCACACGGTGCGCCGTGCCCCAGCCTGCGGCGCCGGAGACGACGGCGAGCCCCGTTCCGCCGACGGCGCACAACGCCGTGAGACGCATCCAGACGCCCATCAGAATCCGCGCGTCTCCGCGAGCCGCCGCCGCAGGTCACGCAGCGGCCGCGCGCTCGTCACGTACGGCACCTCGTCGAAGTTCCAGGGCGGCGGCGGCGACGTCGTGTACCACTCGAGCGTGTCGGCGAGCCACGGGTCGTTGCCGACACGAGCTCCGACGCGCGTGGTCTGCACGATGTTGTAGGCGAACACGAGCATTCCGGCAGCCATCACGTACGAGCCGATCGACGAGATCAGGTTGTAGGCGTCCCAGAGCGCCGAGTGGTCGTCGTCGTACGTGTAGATCCGGCGCGGCATGCCCATGAGGCCGAGCATGTGCTGCGGGAAGAACGTCATGTTGAAGCCGACGAACGTCAGCCAGAAGTGCAGCTTGCCGAGGCCCTCGTTGAGCTGACGGCCGAACATCTTCGGCCACCAGTAGTAGAGCCCGCCGAAGATCCCGAACATCGACCCGCCGAACAGCACGTAGTGGATGTGCGCGACGACGTAGTACGTGTCGTGCACCGCCCAGTCGATCGGGAACGCGGCGAGGAAGATGCCGGAGATGCCGCCGAGCGTGAAGACCGCGATGAACCCGAGCGTCCACAGCATCGGGGTGTCGAACGAGACGTTGCCCCGCCAGATCGTCGCGAGCCAGTTGAAGATCTTCACGCCCGTCGGCACTGCGATCACCATCGAGCTGAGCATGAAGAAGATGTCGAGGCTGACGGGCATGCCGACCGCGAACATGTGGTGCGCCCACACGAGCATCGAGAAGAACGCGATGCCGGCGGTCGAGGCAGCGACCGCCTTGTAGCCGAAGATCGGCTTGCGTGCGAAGACGGGGATGATCTCGGAGACGATCCCCATCGCGGGCAGGATCATGATGTAGACCTCGGGGTGCCCGAAGAACCAGAACACGTGCTGGTAGAGCAGCGGGCTCCCGCCGTGGGCGGCGTCGAAGAAGTGCGTGCCGGCCTGGCGGTCGAGCAGCATCAGCGTCAGCCCCGCCGACAGCGTCGGCAGCACGAGCACGAGCATCCACGCGTACGTGACGATCGACCAGCAGAAGAGCGGGATGCGCGTCCATGACATCCCCGGCGTGCGCATGTTGTGGATCGTCACGATGAGGTTGATCGCTCCCGCGAGCGACGCCGCCGACAACACGTGCAAGCCGAGGATCCAGAGGTCCTGGCCGTGGCCCGGGGAGTGCAGCGTGGAGAGCGGGGCGTACGACGTCCAGCCGGCGCGCGCCGCCCCGCCCCCGGCGTAGAAGCTGAGGTAGAGCACCACGCCGCCGAGCACGAACAGCCAGTACGACAGCGCGTTCAGCCGGGGGAACGCCATGTCGCGTGCGCCGATCATCAGCGGTACGAGGTAGTTCCCGAAACCGGCGAAGATCGGGACGATGACGAGGAAGATCATCGTCGTCCCGTGCATCGTCACGACCTGGTTGTACGAGTTCTTCGTGAGAAAATGCTCGTCGGGTGTCGCGAGCTGCGACCGGATCAGCAGCGCGAGCACGCCGCCCGCGGCGAAGAAGATGAGCGACGTGACGATGTAGAGGATCCCGATCCGCTTGTGGTCGACGGTCGTCAGCCACGACGCGACCCGGCCGGTCCGCCAGTCCGCGCGGTACGGGCGCGTCGACTCGACGTCGACTGCCATCAGCCGCCCACCTTCGCGAACCGCTTGGTGTACGCGACGAGCGCGTCGATCTGCTTGCCGCTCCAGTCGCGCCCGACCGGTGGCATCTGCACGCCGCCGTTCCGAAGCAGTGTCTCGATGCCCTTGCGGTCACCGAGCAGCGGGTTGCCGTTCAGCGCCGGGCCGATGTATTTGTGGTCGAGGCGGTGGCAGCTCTGGCAGACGCCGGTCCACTCCTCGCGGCCGAGGTCGAGGTTCCCCGCTGCCGACGCGCGCTTCGCGATGAATGCGTCGTACTGCGGGCGCGGCACGACTTTCACGCTCGCCTTCATCGCCGCATGCTGAATCCCGCAGAGCTCGTAGCAGCGAGCGACGTACGTCCCGGCCGGCGCCTTGAACCACGTCTTGTTCACCTTGCCGGGGATCGCGTCGTACTTTCCGCCGAAGTCGGGCACCCACCAGGAGTGGATGACGTCCCAGTCGGGTGCGGTGATGTCCTCGTTCACGACCTGGTCGGCCGGCGCGATCATGCGGCCGACCGAGACCGCGCCGTTCGGGTAGGTGAACTGCCAGTAGAACTGCGCGCCCTGCACGCCGATCCTCGTCTCGTCTGCGGCCGCAGCCTTCGGTGCGTCGGCGATGCCCGGCAGCTTGTAGAACACGAACGTCCCGATCGCGGCGAGGACCAGCACGGGGAACACCGTCCAGATGATCTCGAGCCGAGTCGCGCCGTGGATCTGCAGGCCTTCCTCGGTGCGAGCGCGCTTGCCGCGGCGGTACTTGATCATGAACGCGATCAAGGCCCCTTCGACCCCGATGAAGATCACACCGGTGAAGATCGAGACGAAGATGTAGGCGTCGTGGACGCGATGCGCGTTCGGCGAATGCGGCTCACCCGGCAGGAAGCCGCCGTTGCCCGCAAGCGCCGCCGGTACGAGCACGAGCGCCGTCAGGCTCGTGACGAGTGTGGCAAGGCGGGCACGACGCACAGCGAGTGGCATCGTATAGCGCGTGGATTCGACGAGTCAGGTGGAGCTGCCCGAGAGCGTCACCGCTCCGTTCCACGTGTTCGTGAACGGTGTCGAGCAGCACGCCGGCTCCGACTTCGACCAGATCGGGTCGACCCTCGTCTTCCACCGAGAGCTCGCCCCCGAGGGGAGGCTCGGCTTCTGGCGGTGGCTGTCGCTCTTCCTCGGCGTGGCGGGTACCTACCGCCGGAACGACACGGTCGACGTCGTCTACTCCGACGGCGGGAGCCGGCGCGTCCTGACCCTCGAGCCGCACGCACCGCGCGATCGCTGAGGCTCTAAGCTCGGCGCAGATGAGAGAGCGTTTCGACGGGATCGTCGGGTCGCGGTGGCTCGTGCCCGTCGGGTTGCCGCTGCTCGTGCTGGTGTCGCTGTTTCTCCGCTCCCGTCAACTGCACGCCGGGTTCTGGATCGACGAAGGCATCTCGGTCGGCATCGCGCACGAGCACTGGACGTCGATCCCACACCTGCTGCGCCAGGACGGCTCGCCGCCGCTCTACTACATGCTGCTCGGGATCTGGGTGCGGCTGTTCGGCGACAGCGAAGCCGCGACGCACACCCTGTCACTCGTCTTCGGCCTGGCGTGCGTGCCGCTTGCGTACTTCGCCACGCGCGCCGTGTTCGGGCGCACTGCCGCGCTCGCGGCGACGGTGATCGCCGCGCTCGATCCGTTCCTGACGTATTACGCCCAGGAGACGCGCATGTACGAGCTCGAAGCGCTTCTGTCGCTCGTCGTCGCGTGGTCGTACGTCGAGGGGATCCTGCGCGGAAAGCGCGCGTGGACGCCGGTGTTCGTCGTCGCGACCGTGCTCCTCGCCTACAGCCACAACTGGGGCCTCTTCCTCTGCGTCGGGCTTGCGGCAGCCACGCTCGCGTTCGCGCGCGATCGGTTACGTCTGTTCGCGATCGTGGCAGGCGGCGTCGCGGTGCTCTACGCGCCGTGGCTTCCCACGCTGCTCTCGCAGGCGCGACATACGGGCGCACCGTGGTCGACGCGACCGAGCGTTCACGACCTCTTCCTCTCGGCGGGCACCGTCATCGGCGGAGACGCGGCCTACGTCGCGCTCGTGCTCGTCGGCGGGGCGGCGCTCGGCGCCCTCGTCGTACATCAGCGCACGCAGGAGCGACGCGAGATCGCGGCGCTCCTCACCGTCATCGGCGTCACGGTCGTGGTTGCGTTCATCGCGTCGCAGATCTCTCCCGCGTGGACGGCTCGGTACTTCGCGGTCATCTTCGGGCCGGTGGTTCTCGTCGCCGGTCAGGCGCTCGCGCGCGCCCGCGGCCTGGGGCTCGCCACGCTGATCGCCCTCGTGTTCGTCTACGGCGGCTACTCCGTCAAGAACGACAAGGAGAACGCCAGGGGGATCACGGCGGGCACGCGCCCGTACCTGAAGACCGGCGACCTGATCATCTCGACGCACCCGGAGCAGGTGCCGGTGCTGCGCTACTACCTCGGCCCGGGCTACCGCTGGGCAACCACGCTCGGCCGGATGCCCGATCCGCTCATCTTCGACTGGCGCGACGCGGTCTCCCGGCTGAAGGCGGCGAAGGAGCAGCCGACGATCGACGAGTTGCTTCGGACCGTGCCGCGCGGAGGGACATTCGTCGTGTTCGAGCCGGTTTTCCGGGACTATCGCGCCTGGCGGGCGCAGTGGACGAAGCTCGTCTGGCGCAAGGCGTCAGACTGGTCGTGGCTGCTCGAACACGATCCGCGCCTGCAACTCGTCGCCCACATCAGAAGCGACGAGATCGCGCTCAAGAAGAACTACTTCAAGCCCCTGCAAGCGTTTGTCTATCGCCGAAAGCGGTAGCAACGGTACGATCGCACGGCGCTTGCCGGCTCCTCTCCCATGGTGAAAGAGATCACGCAGACGACGCTCGTCCTCGGTGGCGGCCCCGCCGGGCTGACCGCGGGGTACCTGCTCGGGAAGCGCGACCACGACGTCGTCGTCCTCGAGGCCGAGGACCAGGTCGGTGGGCTCGCGAAGACGGTCGAGCGCGACGGCTATCGGTTCGACCTCGGCGGTCATCGCTTCTTCACGAAGGCGCTCGAGGTGGACGACCTGTGGCACGAGGTGCTCGGAGACGAGTTCCTGCGCCGGCCGCGCATGTCGCGCATCTACTGGAACCAGCGGTACCTCGACTACCCGCTGCGCGGGCCTGACGTGATCAAGAAGCTGGGCCCGGTCGAGCTCGCGCGCTGCATGGGGTCGTACCTCGCCGCCGCCGCGCGTCCGAAGGGCGAAGAGGAGTCGCTCGAGCAGTGGGTGACGAACCGGTTCGGCCGCAGGCTCTTCGAGCTCTTCTTCCAGAGCTACAACGAGAAGGTCTGGGGCGTGCCCGCCTCGGAGATCCGGGCGGAGTGGGCGGCGCAGCGCATCAAGGGGCTGTCCTTCTTCTCCGCTGCGAAGGCGGCGTTCTTCGGCAACCGCGGGAACAAGATCAAGAGCCTCATCTCGGAGTTCAACTATCCGCGGTACGGGCCGGGTCAGATGTGGGACGCGATGACCGAGGCGATCCGCGCCCAGGGCGGGGAGGTCCTTCTCTCGGCGCCCGTCACGCGGCTCGAGCTCGCGGGGAGCCGCGTCGTCGAGGTCGAGGCAGGCGGCGCCACGTACACGCTTCCCGAGGCCGTCATCTCCTCGCTTCCGCTGCGCGAGGTCGTGCGGATGGCGAGCCCCGCCGCGCCGCAGCATGTCGTCGACGCGGCGGACGGGCTCCGCTACCGCGACTTCCTCACGGTCGCGCTCGTCGTCGACGGCGACGACCTGTTCCCCGACAACTGGATCTACATCCACGAGCCGGGCGTTCGTGTCGGCCGTATCCAGAACTTCCGCTCCTGGTCGCCGTGGATGGTCCCCGACCCGTCGAAGGCCTGCGTCGGAATGGAGTACTTCTGCTTCGCGGGCGACGACCTTTGGTCGATGGACGACGACGACCTCGTCGCACTTGCCGCCGACGAGCTGGAACGGCTCCGGCTTGCGCCCAAGGCGAAGGTCGAGCGCGGCTACGCGATCCGCGTGCCGAAGGCGTACCCGATCTACGACGTCGACTACGCGGAGCGCGTGCAGGTGATTCGCACGTGGCTCGACGGCATCGACAATTTGCAGCAGGTCGGGCGGAACGGCCTGCACCGCTACAACAACTCCGACCACTCGATGTTGACGGCGATGCGCGCGGTCGACAACCTCTTGGGCGGTGCCGAGCACGACATCTGGGCCGTCAACGCCGAAAGCGTCTACCACGAGACGCACATCGAGGACGAGCATCCGTATCGCTCGGCGCCCGAGACGCCGGAGATGGAAGCGCTCGCTGCCTCGGGCACGGATTAGGCGCGCAGTACTGCCCGCCGTGGTCGTCGCGGCGGCCGCCGGGCTCGTCTGGCTCGCGCTTCCCACCGTCTGGTGGACGCCGCTGAACGTCGACGAGGAGTTGACGCTGCGGCTCGGCGACTTCTCGTTCCGCCATATCTTTCACATCGTCTCGACGCAGCGCGGCGGCGGGCCGATCCACTTCTGGCTGGAGCACTTCCTGCTCGACTGGTGGCCCGGCATCGCGGCGCTGCGCGTGCCG
>JAICUZ010000376.1 GCA_025935595.1 Burkholderiales bacterium | reverse complement strand
CCCTCGTCCTTCGCGATCGTCGCGGCGCTCCGTCGCCGGACGGGTGCTCGGACCGGGCACACCGGGACTTTGGACCCATTCGCCACGGGCCTCTTGGTCCTGTTGTCCGGGGCGGCAACTAGACTTGCTCCATGCTTCGTCGGCCTGGACAAGCGCTATGTCACCGACGTCGACCTGACCGCCACGACCTCGACCGGCGATCCGGAAGGCGAAATCACCGCGCGGCATGCGGCGCCTGCCCGCGCGACGGTCGATTCGGCGCTCGGGCGCCTCCGTGGTGAGATCGAGCTGCCGATCCCGGCCGCCTCGGCGGTGAAGGTCGGCGGCGAGCGCGCGTACAAGCTGGCACGGCGGGGGGTCGACCTGGAGATGCCTCTGCGGCGTTCGCAGGTCCTCGCGCTCGACGTCATTTCCTCTAGCGGCGATGCGAGTGCGACGTCTGCGGTGCAGCTCTCTTTGCACGTGAGCTCGGGCACCTACGTGCGATCGATCGCGCACGCGCTCGGGGGGCACTGCACGACCCTGCGGCGCACAGCGGTCGGACCGTTCGACGTGTCCGAGGCAGTGCCGGTCGACGACGTGCAGCTCTCGAGCGCCGACGCCGCGCTGAGGCGCCTGCCCGAGTTCGCGCTCGGCCGGGTCGAGGACGGGATCCGCGCCGGAGTGCTCGCGGTCGAGGCGGGAGCGTGAACGTCGCCCGCCGACCGGACGAGCTCGAGCGCATCCCGCGCGCGGTCGCGATCGGAACGTTCGACGGCGTACACAGGGGTCATCGGGCCGTGCTCCAGGCAGCAGTCGACGCAGGTCGACGGCCGACGGTCGTCACCTTCGATCCGCACCCGCGCAGGGCGCTCGGCAAGCGCGTCGAGTTGCTGTGCTCGCTCGACCGACGGCTCGAGCTGCTGGACGCCTGCGGGATCGAGGACGTGCTCGTCGTCGAGTTCACTTCCGCGACCGCCGAGATTCCTGCGGCGGAGTTCGCCCGTGACGTGTTCGGCGCGCTGGGAGCCGAAGTCGTGGTCGCCGGTCCCGGATTCCGGTTCGGTCGGGGGCGAGAGGGTGACTGCGAGCTCCTTCGCTCGCTCGGACTCGATGCCCGGGAGGTGCCGCTCGTCGCGGGCGTCTCCTCGACCCGCATTCGCGGGCATGCGACGGTCGGAGAGATGGAAGCGGCGGCGAAGCTGCTCGGCCGACCGCTGGAAGTGGACGGCGTCGTCGTCGGCGGTGACCGGCGTGGCGGGACACTCGGCTTCCCAACGGCGAACCTCCGCGTCGAGCCGAACCTTCTCGTCCCGGCGTACGGGATCTACGCGGGCGCGGTCGGCGACCGGCGCGCGGCGGTGTCGATCGGCGTCAATCCGCACTACGGCGGCACCGAGCGCCGGATCGAGGCGTACCTCCTCGACTGGGAGGGCGACCTGTACGGCGACCGGCTCGTGGTCGAGCTCTGGCGGCGACTGCGCGACGAGCGCGCTTTCGCGAGCGACGCGGACCTGATCGCGCAGATCGCGCGGGACGTCGAGGAGACGCGCGCGGCGACGCGCCCCTGAGCCGTGCCGAAGCTCGTGCTCT
>JAICUZ010000149.1 GCA_025935595.1 Burkholderiales bacterium | reverse complement strand
TCGCGACCGCGCGCACGCCGGCCGCATCGAGCTCGAGGTTCTGCGAGCGCGTCAGCGCGATCACCGCCGCCTTCGTGGCGCCGTAGACGGTGAGGCCCGGTGTGGGGGCTGTCCCGGCGATCGAGGCGAGGTTGAAGACCCAGCCCTTGCTCTCGCGGAGCAGAGGGATCGCCTCGCGCGTGACGAGCAGCAGCCCGCGCAGGTTGACGCCGAGCTGGAGGTCGATGTGCTTCGTCTGCAGCCCGTCGACGGTGCCCGCGATGCCGAGACCGGCCGAGTTGACGAGCACGTCCAGGCCGCCGTAGCGCTCGCGGTGATCGGAGACCGCACGGACGCAGTCCTCTTCCGAGCCCATGTTCGCCGTGACGGCGTGCGCGCCGAGCTCGGCGGCTGCCGTCTCCACCTTCTCGCGCGTCCGTGCCGCGAGCGTGACCTCGTAGCCCTCGTCGCGCAGCATCCGCGCGATTGCGAACCCGATTCCCGAGGATCCGCCGGTGACGAGTGCGCTGGGCATACGTGGAGGCTAGAGGAGACGCGACGGCTACCGTTCGGCCGTGAAGCTGACCGACCTCGCGACGGCGGGCGGGTGCGCGGCGAAGTACTCGGCGGCGCGGCTCGAGGAGCTGCTGCGCGGCTTCGTGCCCGTCGAGGCGGAGAACCTGCTCGTGGGGCTCGACCCGGCCGACGACGCGGCGGTGTACAAGCTCGACGACGAGCGGGCGCTCGTCTTCACGATCGACTTCTTCCCGCCGATCGTCGACGACCCGGACGACTTCGGGACGATCGCCGCGACGAATGCACTCAATGACGTCTTCGCGATGGGCGGGCAGCCGCTGCTCGCACTCTCGGTCGCCGCGCTGCCGGAAGAGCTGCCGACGGAGGTGGTGCGCGCGATCTTCGACGGTGCCGACCGGCAGGTGCGCGAAGCCGGAGCGATCCTCGCGGGCGGCCACACGATCCGCGACGACGAGCCGAAGTACGGGCTGGCCGTCGTCGGCACCGTGGCGCCGGACGGGATCTGGCCGAAGGCCGGTGCGCGGCCGGGCGACGCGCTCTATCTGACGAAGCCGCTCGGAACCGCGCTCGTGCTCGGCGGCGCCAAGCGCGGCCTCGCGGACACGGCTGAGGCGGTGCGGTGGATGCGCACGCTGAACCGCGACGCCGCAGACGTCCTGCGCTCGCTCGCGCCGAACGCCGTCACCGACGTGACCGGGTTCGGGCTCGCCGGGCATGCACACGAGATGGCCACGCGGAGCGGCGTCCGCATCGTGCTCGACGCGGAGCGCCTGCCTGCGATCGACGGCGCACTCGATGCGGCGCGCGCCGGCGTCACCACGGCGGGCACACGGAACAACCGCGACTACGCGCCGCTCGAGGCGCACGGAGTCGCACCCGAGCTCGTCGAGCTCGCGTACGACCCGCAGACGGCAGGCGGCCTGCTTGTCTCGCTGCCGGGCGACAAGCGCATGTCGCTCGAGGCCCAGTTCGCTGCGGCGGATCTGTTTCTCGCGCGCGTCGGTCGCGTCGAAGAGGGCACCGGGCTACAGCTCGCGTAGCGCGCGGAGAACGCGCTTGCGTCGATCGACGAGGTCGTTCTCGAGCTCCTTGAGCTCCGCCTCGCGCCGGCGGACGAGCCCGATCTGCGTCTCGAGATGCGGGAGCGCGTCCTCGAGTGCTGCGCGCCGCTCGTCGGGGGACTCCGACGCGTGGAAGCGGCGGCGTGCGTCGGCGCGAACGGCCTCCGCGACGACGACGGAGCGCAGCTCGTCGAGCGACAGCCCGAGCAGGTCGCGCAGCCGCGTCACTTCCTTCAGCCGCTCGATGTCGCTTTCGGTGTACGTGCGGTGCTTGCCCTGCTCGCGATCGGAGGCGGGGAGGAGACCGAGCTCCTCGTAGTAGCGGATCGTCCGTGGCGTGACGCCGCTCCGCAGCGCGACCTGACCGATGCGTAGGCTCATGCGGCCTCCTGAAGGATCACGTCGTCGACGTGGACGTGCTTCGGCCGGAGAAGTGAGATCGCGGCGCCGAGCAGCGAGATCGCTGCGAGCACCCAAAGTGCGAGATGCATGTTCGAGATGAACGGCTGCAACTGCTTGTTCGAGAGCCCCGATGTCAGCCCCGAGAAGATCTTGAACAGCACGTCTTTCGGGACCGCCGCGGTCACGATCGCCATCACGAACGCGATCGAGATCACCGCGCCGGTGTTCTGCAGCATCACGCGTGCGCCGGCCGCGACACCGCGACGGTGCATCGGCACGACGCCCATCATCGCGGCGGTGTTCGGGCTGTTGAACATGCCGGAGCCGATGCCGACGAGTGTGAGCCACACCGCGCTCCAGACATAGGCGGTGTGCGCCTGCAGCATCGTCATGCCGGCCAGCCCGGCGGCGCTGACGAGCATCCCGAGCGCGGCGAGCCCGCGTGAGCCGCGGCGGTCGGCGTAGGCGCCCGCGAGCGGCGAGGCGACGAGCATGCCGATCGCCATCGGCGCGAGCTCGAGACCGGCCATGATCGGCGACTGGCCTTGCGGCCCCTGGAAGTAGAAGACGAACAGGAACATCAGCGCGAAGCGGGAGAGCCCGTTCAGGAAGGCGGCTGCGCTCGCGGCACTGAACAGACGGTCCTCGAAGAGACCGAGGTCGAGCATCGGCGCTCTGCCGCGGTGCTCGACGAGTACGAAGATGGGGAGGAGTACGACTGCGAGCGCGAGCCCGCCGATCACGAGCGAGTTCGTCCAACCCGACAGCCCACCCTTCGAGAGCGCGAGCACGAGCCCGGTCAGTCCGACGACGTAGGTCGCTACGCCGACGAGGTCGAGGCCACGCTCACCACTCCGCCCGGAACGCTCCTCGAGCACGAGCAGTCCCCAGAGCGATCCGACAAGCGCGAACGGCACGTTGAACCAGAAGACCCAGGGCCAGGCGATCGCGACCAATGCGCCGCCGAGCACGGGACCGATCACGAGCCCGACCGCGGCGACCATCGTGTTCGTTCCCATCGCGAGCCCGAGCTGGCGGCGCGGGAAGGCGTCCGTGACGAGGGCGGCGGCGTTTGCGAACAGGAACGCGCCGCCGATCCCCTGCAGGATCCGCCAGACGATCAGCTCCGTGCCGCTCGAGGCGAAGCCTGCGCCGAGCGAGGCCAGCGCGAAGACGAGGAAGCCGAGTACGTACGCGGTCTTGCGACCGAACAGGTCCGACAGGCGCCCGGCGGTCAGCACGAGCACCGTCGAGACGATCATGTACACGAGGATCACCCACACGAGCTGCAGGAGCGTGGTGTGGAGCTCACGTTCGAGGTCGGGGAGCGCGATGATGAGCGTGCCCGAGTTGATCGTCGCGAGCAGCATCCCGAGGCTCGTGCACGACAGGACCCACCACTTGTAGTGAGGCGAGTGCCGGCGTGTCGTCAAGAACCTCATCTTTACGTGAACGTCAATTTAGCAGAAGGCGGATACAGTGACCGAGATGGACGTCGGCGCCCAGCCGGTCTCGCGTTTGCGGGGCTTCTCGCTTTCCGACGCCGCGATCCGGCGGCTCCTGCTCGTGAACGCGGCGGCACTCGTCCTGATCGTCGCCACCGGCGCCACGGTCCGGCTCACCGGCTCGGGCCTCGGCTGCGAGCACTGGCCCGGCTGCACGCCGCACCACTTCGAGCCGAAGAGCGGGCACAGCTACATCGAGTTCGGGAACCGGGTGATCGCGTTCCTCACGATCCTCACGACGCTCGCGACCTGGATCTTCGCGCGCGGCCACCGGCGGCTCGCCGCGCTGATCTTCTTCGGCACGCTCGCCCAGGCGCCGCTCGGCGCGTTGACCGTGCACTACCACCTGAATCCGTGGTGGGTGCTGTCGCACTTCCTGCTCTCGATCGTCGTGCTCACGTTCGCGGTGGTGCTCGCGTCGCTTTCGCGTCCCCGCGCGCCGAGCACCCTGCCGCGCTGGATGCCGTTCGTCGGCCTGCTCGTCGGCGCTGCGGCATGTGTGCTCATCTTCTCCGGCACGCTTGCGACGGCAGCAGGCCCGCACCCGGGCAGCACCGTCGTGCGCCGGCTGTGGTCGTTCGAGCCTGCGGTGTACTGGCACGTGCGCGCGACGGCAGTGTTCGGAATCTCGTTCGCGTTCGTGCTCGCGTACCTCGTACGGACGAAGGCGCAGCAGGTGCGCGGTGCGCTCGTGCTGCTCGGATTGCTGGCAGTGCAGATGACGATCGGGGAGGTGCAGTACCGCACGCACTTGCCGTGGTGGCTCGTGCTCGTGCACGTGACCGTCGCGGCGACGGTGTGGGCTGCGGTCACTTCGTTCGTGTTCAGTCTCTGGCGCCCGCGTAGGATGCCGTGATGTCAGAGCTACGCGTCGATTCGCACCCGACTCTCGAGCGGCCGGTGATGATCGCGGCGTTCCGCGGATGGAACGACGGCGGTCAGGGAGCCTCGCTCGCCGGCGCGTATCTGGCGCGTGCCTGGGCGGCGGTCGAGTTCGCGTCGATCGACCCCGAGAACTTCTACGACTTCCAGGCGACGAGGCCGACGGTCTCGCTCGAGGAGGGGTACACGCGGCGCATCGACTGGCCCGAGAACGCGTTCATGTACGCGCCGCTCCCGGGCGCGGGCCGCGACGCGGTGATCTTGCTCGGCGTCGAGCCAAACCTCCGCTGGCGCACGTTCGGCGACTTGATCACCGGTCTCGCGCGCGATCTGAAGGTCGACCTCGTCGTCACCCTCGGCTCGCTGCTCGCGGACGTTCCGCACACGCGCCCGTCTCCGGTGACGGGAAGCGCGAACGATCCGGAGCTGGTCGACAAGCTCGGGTTGCAGGCGTCACGCTACGAGGGGCCGACGGGCATGGTCGGGGTGCTGCACGACGCGTGTGCGCGGGCGGGGTTGAAGTCGGCGAGCCTGTGGGCGGCGGTGCCGCACTACGTGTCGCTGACGCCGTCCCCGCGCGCGGCGAAGGCGCTCGTCGACCGTCTCAGTGAGCTTCTCGGCGCGGACGTCGACACCAGCGAGCTCGACGAGGCGGCCGACTCGTATGCGCAGCAGGTGAGCGAGGCGGTGGCGAGCGACGAGGAGACGGCGGCGTACGTGCAGGAGCTCGAGCGCCGCGTCGACGAGCTCGCGGAGGAGAAGGACATCCCGTCGGGCGATGCGCTCGCCGCAGAGCTGACGCGCTTCCTGCGCGAGCAGGACCAGCGCCGCGACGACGGCGACGACGTCGCGCGCGACCAGTAGCCCCGCGTCTGACGCACCGTCAGACGAACGTCAGACGAACGTCAGAGTTGAAGGTTCGTCACGACTTCGTGACGGATGAGTAACGGGCCTAGCCGAAGGTGAAGGAGTAGGCCTGCACGCCGGGCGAGAAGCGGAGCTCGAGGAGTGCCTCCGTCGGCTTGCCGCTCCGCACCGTGTAGAGCTTCTCCGCGTTCACCCGGATCGAGCCGGTCGGCTTGCCGTTCACGAACGACCGCACCGTGCCCTGGCCTCCCATGACGATGTACACGTTCGACGCCTCGAACTGCAGCCGCAGCCGTGCGTTCTTCCCCGCCGTGATCGCCTGGGCGCCGACGCGCCACGAGCCGTCGTAGGCGAGCGTGTTCGCGGGCAGCGAGTCCGGGAACGTGTAGTTCGTGAACTTGTTCGGCACCGGATTCGCGCCGACGTAGTTCGTGAGCCGCGCGTACCCGAGATAGCTCTCGGGTGTGAGCAGCCCGGACGGCGTCGCATCCGCGATGTGCCGCGCCCGCGCACCGTTGTCCGCGAGCAGTCGGCGGATCAGCGCCTCGGTCTGGTCGTACTCTCCCTCGCCGAAATGCGTGTGGCGAACGTGGCCCTGCTTGTCGATCAGGTACTCGGCCGGCCAGTACTGGTTCGCGTAGTTGTCCCAGGTCTTGTAGCGGTTGTCCTGCATCACGGGGTACTTGATGCCGAGCCGCTTCACCGCCGCGCGCACGTTCGACGTCTCGTGCTCGAACGCGAACTCCGGCGTGTGAACACCGATGATCACGAGCCCCTTGTCGTGGTACGCCGCGTACCACGCCTTCAGGTGCGGCAGCGTGCGCAGGCAGTTGATGCACGAGTAGGTCCAGAAGTCGATCAGCACGACCTTGCCGCGGAGCTGCTGCAGGGTCAGCGGCTGCGAGCCGATCCACGCGCCGTCGAGATGGAGCTGCGGCGCCCGGCCGTAGTCGGGCAGCCCGTTGATCGTCTCGTGCGTCGCGGCCAGCGCTGTCCCGCCGCCACGCACCTTCGCAAGCTCGCGCTTCGCGCTCGAGTTGTCCTCGACCTTGTTCTGCAGGAACGTGGTGTAGCCGGGCGTGAGCGTCGCGAGGTGATCGTCCACGTGGAAGACGAGCCCGATCGCGACCGCCGCGATGACCACGCCTGACGCGCGCCGCAACGCCTGCGCGTGACGGCGGAGCCGTGCGGCTGCTTCGCGTCCGCCGTAGGCGATCGCGATCATCGGGACGGCGGCGCCGAGCGCGTACGCAAGCGTCAGCAGGATCGCGCGCAGCCCGACGTTGTTGTTCGCAGCGACGACGGTCACCGTCGCGAGCACCGGTCCGGCGCACGGCACGAACACGAGCCCGAGCGTGGCGCCGAAGAGGAAGCCGCCGCCCGCGGCGCCCTTCGGGCGGAGACGCGAGAACGACGCGAGCGGACGTTCGACGATCAGCGCCGCCTGCGGGACGAGCAGGATCGCCGCGAGGACGAACAGGAACGCGATCGCGAGGTTCCGGAGCGTGTC
>JAICUZ010000175.1 GCA_025935595.1 Burkholderiales bacterium | reverse complement strand
TCGACGCCGAGGAACACCGGCGAGTGGGTCGAGTACAGCACCTGGTTGCGGCCGCGGGCGGCCAGCCGGTGCAGCTGGGTGTGCAGGTGACGCTGCGAGGGCGGGCTCAGGTAGAGCTCAGGCTCCTCGATCAGGATCACGTGCCCTCGGATGCGCGCGTCGGCGAGCGCCGCGATCGCTCGGACGAGCGACAGCCCGCCGTCCTCGGTGCGCCGCTCCTCGACGACGGACACGGCACGCTTGGCGTGCCTGCCGGTCGGCGCGAGGAGTGACGTGACGCGAAGGTTCGCGGGAAAGAAGAGCGTCGGCGGCGCCCCCTCGCGGTTCAGGTTGAGCGTCCCGGGGGGCTTCGAGTCGAGGAACAGCGTCCGGCCGCCGGCATCCGCCTCGACATGGATGCGCGTGTATCCGTGCGAGACGTCGGCGACGGTCGGCATCGGAGCGGCCGCCTCGAGTAGCGTCCAGACCGCTGCGAGAACGGTCGACTTGCCGGACGACGACTCGCCGACGAGCACACACACTGCACCGGGCTCGAGCTCGACGTCGCGCGCGCCGCGGTAGCCGTGGATCGAGATCCGGTCGAGGACCGTCACTAGCGGCGGAACGTGTTCTTCGCGAAGAACAAGAGGTTGGCCGGCCGCTCGCCGAGCCGCCGCATGAGGTACGGGTACCACTCCGGCCCGTACGGCGTCGCGACAAGCACCTTGTAGCCGCGCCGCACGAGATCGAGCTGCAACTGCGGCCGGACGCCGTACAGCATCTGGAACTCGAACCGCTCACGCGGCACTACGTGCTCCTCCGAGTATCGGATCGCGTGCTCGATCAGCGTCTCGTCGTGGGTCGCGATCGCGACGTGGCCCGTGCCGGACAGCATGCGCTCCGCGAGACGCGCGTAAACCGCGTCGACATCTGCCTTGCGCGGGTATGCGATGTCTGCCGGCTCGAGGTACGCACCCTTGACGAGGCGCAGGTTGGGCGAGAGCGGGAGCAACGAGTCCAGATCGTCGGGTGTGCGGTAGAGATACGCCTGCAGGACGGTGCCGACGTTTTCGAAGCCGTCGTGTCGCAGGCGGCGGTAGATCCGGACCGTCGCGTCGACGAACTGCGACTGCTCCATGTCGATGCGGATGAACGAGCCTTTGCCGAGCAGCCGCGTCATGTTGGCGTACGCGAGCTCCTCGTCGATCTCGAGCCCCAGATGCGTGAGCTTCAGCGCGACGTTCGCACGCAGCTCCTCGGCTGCGATCCGGTCGAGGACTTCCTCGTACGCCGACACGACGCGCTCGGTCTCGCCCGGCTCGAGCACGCCCTCGCCGAGCATCGTCGTGTTCGCGTGGAGCCCCTGGTCGTTCAGGCGCCGGAGCACGGCGATGCACTCGTCGAGCGACTCGCCGGCGACGAAACGAGCCGCGCCGAGCCGCATGCCGTGCCGACGGACGAGCGACTGGACGCGCCTGCTGTCCGCGGCCGCGAGGATCGCCTTCCGCAGCGCAGGCTCTAGCTGTGCGCCAATAGCCACGAGTGCACCTCCGGCACCAGATGCTCGGCGAGCGTGAGATGTCCGTGCGCGTCGTCGATCCGCGACTCGCAGCCGGGTACGTTCGCGGCAAGCCACTCGCCGTGCTGTCTCGGAACCATCAAGTCGTCGCCGCCCTGCACGACGAGCACCGGTCGGTCGATCGCGGACAGCTCGAACCCCCAGGGCTTGACGAACGCGAGATTGTCGTCGATCCAGCCGTCGGGGCTGTGTGCGATCGCGTGCGCCATGTTCGAACGGAAATATTCCGCGAGCCCGGCCGTGAGCGCCTCACTGTCGGTCGGGCTCAAGTGCGGCGCCATCGCCTCGCGAAGCTTCTCCGCCGGCGCCGCGAGCAGGTCGGTGCGTTCGCGTTCGAGCGCCGGCCGGAGCGCTTCCTCGCCGGCGAGCACGAGGTCGAACTCCTTGAGGTTCCCCTCGCCCATGCCTGCGAGCCAGTCGAGGCCGTCGGAGTCCCACGGCCCGACGCCGGCGAGCGACGCCGCGGCGACGAGCCGCTCGTCGCAGAGCGCGGCGCACGCCAGCGAGTGGGGGCCGCCGCCCGACAGCCCCCACGTCGCAAATCGCTCGAGGCCGAGTGCGTCGGCGAACGCGGTGATGTCGGCGACGACGTCCACGACTGCGCGGCCGGGCCGCCGCGTCGAGCCGCCGTACCCGGCACGGTCGTAGGCGATCACCCGCACACCGGGTGTCGCCCAGCGTGCGTAGATCGTCCCGGACCCCGGCGTGCCGTGGTGGAAGATGATCGGGAAGCCGTCCGCGTCGCCGAGCTCGTGCACCTCCAGCGAGCGGCCGTCGGGCAACTCGACGGTGCGGCGTCTCTCAGACGACACGGGAAGTTGCGATCGGACGCTTGTGAGCGTCGAGTGCCCTCACGGCGATGTGAGTCGGCGCGTTGCGTACGCTGATCGCCGTCTCGAACCCGTTTCTCTTCGTGACGGCCAGCGGTTTGAGCGCGTTCCGCGCCGCGCCGCCGAGCACGCTCCAGTACGCCGTCTCGGTGCTGCCGTTGAAGCTCGCGTAGACGGCGGCGCCGGTGCCGCGCCGCTTGACCGCGATCGACGGTGGATGCGCGGGCTTCGCGGTCCACGTGTTGCGGAACGCACGGTAGTTCCATGCGTCTCCGTCGAACGTCGCGTCGAACCGCACGTCTCCGAGCGGTCCGAATTCGGTCACGAACGGTGCCGTCCCCCAGCCGACGACGACATTCCCGTTCGAGAGAAATTGCGCATTCCCCATCGCGACGGCGGTGATCGGGTTCGGGTGGAGGAACTCCTGCAGCAGGACGGCGCGGCGGTCGGCCATGCTGAGGCCGATCCTGATCGCCCGCGACTGGTGCGATGCGTCCCCCGCGCCGTCGTCGTAGAGGGTGATCGTCCCGTCGGGGTGCGCACGTGCATCGTGCTGGTACATGAACTGCACGCCGGGGCCGAGCTCGAAGTCCGTCGACTTGCTACCGAGCCGCCAGATCACCGCACCGCTCTTGCGGTCGAGCTTGTACACGCCCCAGGTGTTGCGCGCCGAGACGAGCAGGTTGCCGTCGAGATCGACGTCGATCGAGTTGATGTGGAAGTAGTCGAACGGCGACAGGATCGGCGACCAGCTGTCCTCGATGCCGACGTGGTCGAGGCTGTGCCACTCGAACAGCACCTTGCCTGTGGCGATGTCGATCTCCTGGACGATCGAGTCGAACGTCGGGTGGGCGGCCGGGCCGCCGAGCGCCGTCAGGTCGACCGTCTTCGAGTTGTAGATCGTGATCAGCGCCGTGTTCTCCGGCGTGATCAGGAGCTCGTGCACGTCGGCTGCGAAGCCGTTCCCGGCTCGAACCCGGGCGATCTCCTTGTACGTGGAGTCGACGATCACGCCCTCTCCCTCGCCGGTGCCGATGTCCGAGATCGTCCCTTCCCACCAGGTGAGCACAGGACGTCCCTTGTAGATCTGCCGGCGGAAGTTGATCGCGACGTTCTTCGTCTTCTTGAACCAGACGAGCTTGCCGGCATTGTCGAGGATCATCGGGCCGCGCTGTCCCGGGCCGGTCAGCGTCGTCACGAAGAGCGCACCGGCGCTCGGGTTTGCGAGCTTGAGGACACTGAGCGTGGGCACGCGGAACGACGGCTCCGTCACGAAGGTCGCGACGTCCGCCACCTGCTCGGTGCCTGCGGCGAGGTGTGGGAACGCGAGCCCGAGCCCTGCGCCTGCCGCCGCCGTCAGGAACTCGCGCCGGGTCCGCTTCACGAGGTCAGATCCTACGGATCAGCCGTGCGGTGCCTACGGGCGAGCGGTGGCGCGCCTGAACCTCCGGCCGCGCACGAGCGCGAATGCTCCGAGGCTGAGCGGGAAGAGGATCACGCCGCCGAACAGCACGAACAGGGGAATCGCATACCAGTGGGAGAGACGGGCCTTGTTCGTCGCCGGGCTCGGGCTGCCCGCCGGCGCGTTGAAGTCGTTCGGGCCGACGACCTGTGTGCGCTTCGCGCTCGGATGGCTGAACGTCGCGATCGTGTAGAGGCGGTTGACGCGCCAGTCCGCGCCGTGGCGTATCACCTGGCCGGAGAACTCGTACGACGGCAGCGTCACGCTCGGGCGCGGATGCAGCAGGATGTTGAAGAGCACCTCGCTCTTCCCCACGTACACGACCGTCCAGTAATGGAACTTCGTGCCGCGTGCCGGGTACTGCGGCACCGGCGAGTTGCCGGCCTGCCATTGGGCGACGCTCGAGTACGCGTGGAGCTCCGGGCCGGACAGCGCCCACGCGGTCTTGGCCGAGCGGCGCTCGACGGCAGCCGGGATGAACGTGTCGAGCAACACGTCGATCTTCGCCCGGTCGGCGCGGGTGAGGTGGTAGACGTGGGTGTCGGCGAGCTGCGCCGGCCCCTCGTTGGTGGTGACCGCGTCCTCGATCGACGCGCGCTCGGGAACGAGGACGACGAGGAGCGTGATCCCGGTGATCGGCACGGCTGCGATCAGCAGCCAGAGGAACCGGCGGCGCCAGCGTGCAGAACGTCTCGTCACCTCGTTTCGACGATAGCTCGGCTTGGGCGAGACTGTGCGGAGCCGTGGCCGACGTTCTCGAAATCGCAACACCGCACGGCCCGGCGCGTGCCTACCCCCAGCTGATCGACGGCGCGCGAGCTGCGCTCGTCCTCGGCCACGGCGCTGGTGGGGGCGTCAACGCACCGGATCTCCTCGCAGCGACGCGTGCTGCCGCCACGGCCGGCGTCTCCGTCGTGCTCGTCGAGCAGCCGTACCGAGTCGCGGGCCGCCGGTCGCCGGCGCCGGCCGCACAGCTCGACGCTGCGTGGACGACGGTCGTCGCAGAGCTCGGCCGGGGAGCGCTCGCGGGTCTCCGGATCGTCACGGGTGGGCGATCGTCGGGCGCGCGCGTCGCTTGCCGAACAGCTGCGGCCACGGGTGCGATCGGTGTGGTCTGCCTCGCCTTCCCCGTTCATCCGCCGGGCCGGCCCGACAAGAGCCGGCTCGACGAGCTCGACGCGGTCGGGGTGCCGGTCCTCGTCATCCAGGGCGAGCGCGACCCCTTCGGGATGCCGCCGGACGCGTCGGGCCGCACCGTGGTGCGCATCGCCGGCGACCACGGCCTGAAGGCGGATCACGGTGCGCTCGAGTCGGCGGTTGCCGCGTGGCTATCCTCGGTCGATGGCAGTCGCAGACGAGCGCGCGCTTCGCGAGGTGATCGGGCAGCCGACTGAGCTGGTCGCCGCGAAGATCACCGACCGCCTCAACGACCTCACCCGGCAGTTCATCGAACGCTCGCCGTTCGTGTGCGTCGCGACGTCTCGTCCGCACGGCGGGCTCGACGTGTCGCCGCGCGGCGACCCTGCGGGATTCGTGCGGGTCCTCGACGAGCGGACGCTGCTGATTCCCGACCGGCCCGGCAACAAGCTCGCCGACACGCTGACGAACCTGCTCGAGGATCCGCGGATCGGTCTGCTGTTCCTGATCCCGGGCATCGGCGACACGTTTCGCGTCAACGGGCGCGCACGGATCGTCGACGACCCCGAGCTGCTTTCGGCCAGCGCGGTCGAAGGGAGAGCTCCGAAGCTCGGCATCGTCGTCGAGATCGAGGAGGCGTTCACGCAGTGCCCGAAGGCGCTCGTGCGCTCAGACCTCTGGAATCCCGAGAAGCACATCGACCGCTCGGAGCTGCCGAGGTCGGGAGCGATCCTCGCGTCGATC
>JAICUZ010000238.1 GCA_025935595.1 Burkholderiales bacterium | reverse complement strand
GTCGCACGTCTCCATGATCAGCGCCATGTTGTGGTCGATGAGCAGAACCCCGGCGCCGTGGTCGGACGCGATTGACCGGACGAGCGCGGCGAAGTCGGGTACCTCCGCCTCCGGCAGCCCGGCCGCGGGCTCGTCGAGCAGCACGAACGCGGGCTCCGTCGCAAGCGCGCGGGCGACGCCGAGGCGTCGCTCGTCACCGTGCGCCAGCGCGGCGGCGGGAGCGTCCGCGTAGCGGTCGAGCCCGAGCCGCTCGAGCAGCACGTCGGCCCGCCGGGTCGCCTCGCGCGGCGCCGCCCCCACGCCGAGCGCGGACACCTCGACGTTCTCACGCACCGTCAGGTCACGGAACGCGTGCGCATGCTGGAAGGTCCGAGCAAGCCCCTTGCGTCCGCGCCGGTGCGGCGACCAGCGCGTCACGTCCTGGCCGCCGAGCTCGACCGTCCCGGCGTCCGGCCGGTCGAACCCGGTGAGGACGTTCACGAGGGTCGACTTCCCGGCGCCGTTCGGGCCGATCAGCCCGACCACCTCGCCGCGGCCGATCGTCAGCGTGACGCCGCGCAGCGCCTGCACGCCGTCGAAGGCGCGTGAGACAGAGGAGGCCCGGAGGGTGTCTCCGGGCCTCCTCTCCGACTCCGGTTGAGCCGTCGCCGTCACTCAGATCTTGGCCACGACCTTCGCGACCACCGATCCGACGTAACGCGGCTTGTTGTCCTGGATCCGGATCACGCGGTACTGCCGGCCGAACACCGTGTGCAGCTTCGCCGAGAAGCTCACCTTGCCCGACAGCGTCGGGACGCCCTTGAACTTCTCCATGGTCGCTGCCAGCCTCGCGCCGTTCGTCGAGCCACCGGACCGCCTGATCGCAGTGACGACACCGTCGATCGCCGCCGAACCGCCCATGAAGCCGCCGGTCCCGGCGTGGATCTGCTTCGCGAGCTTGTTCACCGCCGGGTTCGGGTCGTCGCCGAACACCGACGCGTAGGTGACGAACCAGTAGTTCGTGACCTTCGGGCTCTTCGGCAGCCAGTAGTTGCCGTCGCCCGCCCACGAGTTCAGAACCGGCGTGTCGTTGCCGGCGCTCCGCATGCCGGAGATCAGCGTCGAGAGCGCACCGAACGCGCCTGCCGTCGACGTGACGACGACGTCGGCCTTCACGTTGTTGAGGCGGCTGACGGCGTTGTTGACGTCGTTCCCGCCCAGGGAGTGGTACGTCTCCTGGTCGACGATCTTGCCGCCGAGCTGCGTGAATCGCACCTTGAACGCTTGCACGACGTTCTTGAAGTAGACGATCACGCCGTCGGTCGCGAGAGCAGCCGAGCGCCAACCCTTCGCGTACGCGTACTGCGCCATCGCCGAGCCCTCGTCCTGCGCGACGTTGCCGAAGCTGAACGCGAGCTTGCCCTTGGCGCCGAAGCGCTTCGGACCCATCTGATCGGTACCGATGCACGGGGCGATCGCGAGCACGCCGCGGTTGATCGCCTCCTGCACCACCGGTGCTGCCAGGTCGACGTCGCACGTGGTGAAGATGATGTTCGCCCCTGCTCCGAGGAGCTTCAGCGCACATGCCTTCGCCACCGCCGGCTTGTTGCCCTGCGTGTCGCAGGTCTTGATCTGCAGCTTGCGGCCCGTGACGCCGCCCTTCGCATTCCACTGCTTGACGCGCAACTGAGCCGCGGCCAGCGCCGGGCCGTCGAACGGCGCCATCGCGCCCTTGCTGTCGAACGCCCAGCCGATCGTGATCGGCGACGCCTTGTGCGTCGTCGTCCGAGCGGCGGCTGTCGCTGCGAGCGCAACGAGCGCGAACGCAGCGACGGCAACAACGAGCCCCATACGGGACCGTCTCCTCATGTCGTCTCCTCCACTCCTTGGGGGGTCAGGTGCATGGACCAGCAACGCTCGAACGCCTCGCGTGCGCGTGCGAGCGTCTCCTCCGCCGGCGCCGCCCAGTACGAGTCTGGGTACGCGTTCCCGAACGTGCCGTCGTCGGAGAAGATCTCGATGTCGTACAGGCCGTCCCACCCCGCGGCGTCGAGCGCAAGCAGGATGTCCGGAGCGTTCGCCCCGCCGTCGCCGGGCAGCGCACGGTCAGCCCAGCCGCGGGTCGGCTCTCGGTAGTCGCAGATGTGCACGCCGGCGAAGCGGTCGATCTCGGCGGCGATGTCGTCGTAGAGCGTCGGCGTGTTCCAAAGGTGCCACACGTCGAACTGGATCCCGAGCGACGGCGGGTCGCCGGCGTCTTCGATCAGCGAGACCGCCTCCGGGATCGACGAGACGATCGTCCAGAGCTCGCCGCCGTCACGTTGATACGGCTCGAGCCCGATCCGCACACCGAGCCGTGCGGCCTCGTGGGCGATCGTGCGCAGGCCGTCGACGACGACGCTGCGCGCCTGGTCGGGATCGCGTCCGTCGGCGGTGCCGGTGAGGCAGACGAGCCCGCTCGGCCGGAACGGCGCGAGCCGCTCGAGGCTCGCGCAGATCGCCTCGACGCGCTCGGCTGGATCATCCGGCCCGCCGAGGAGCGGCAGTGGCAGGATCGACGGGATCGCCGGAACCGCGGCCGCGGAGTCGAGGCCGCTCGCCTCGAGCACCTCGAGCGCCTCGGCGTCGCCGCCGTCCGGCAGCTTCAGCTCCCAGACGCCGATACCGTCGAGACCGGACTCCGCGTACAGCCGAACGTCGTCGGCGAAGCTCGACCGGACCGTCGTGATCTGCGAGACCGAGACGCGCGGCTCCACGCCCTGAGTCTCTCATGAGGTTTGACATCTGATCAAGGGTTATGCGACGGTCGTCTCAGATGGCACGAGTCGGGGCACCCCAGGGGCCGATGCGGCACCGCACGATGGCGGAATACGCGCTGATGGAGCTGCGCGAGGCGATCATCATGGGAGAGCTCCCGGCGGGGACGCCGCTCCGGCTCGACGAGCTCGCCCGGTCGCTCGGGATGTCGATCTCGCCGATCCGCGAGGCGGTGCGGCAGCTGGAAGCGCTCGGCCTCGCCAAGCACGTCCCACATCAGGGCGCTCGCGTCCTCGACTTCGACGTCGAGGAGCTGCGGGACCTGTTCCAGATCCGGCTCGCGCTCGAGTCGCTGGCGGTGCGGCGGGCGGCCGAGCGGTTCACCGATGCAATCGCAGAGGCGGCGCAGGGTCAGCTCGACCGCTTCGACGCGGCGGCGGCGCTCGACGACGTCCGGGAGTCGATGCGGGCGCATACGGACTTCCATTTCACGCTGTACGACGCCTCCGAGTCGCCGTGGCTCGTTGCCCTGATTCGGCCCGCGTGGGACCGCTCGGAGCGCTTCCGGCCGGCGCTCCTCACGTCGCGGGACGGCCCGCAGGAGCGCCACCGCGCCTTCGACCAGGCGCTCCTCGAGGCGTGCGCCGCGCACGACCCGGAGGCGGCCACCGCCGCCCTCCACGACCATCTCGAGCTCGCGAGCGTGATCTTCGAGCACGAGCTCGGCGGGCGCGGGATCTTCGACGCGTAGGGCTAGATGATTGATCGATAAATCTAGACGCGTTCGTACCGGGCCACGGTGAACGCGGCGAGCACCGGCACGTTCAGCATGAAGAGCATGAGCATCAGCGTCAGGATCACGAGCTGCGTCCCGCGCGTGTCGTCGTAGATGAACGCGTACTCGATCATCCCCGCGATCACCGCGTAGGCGACCAGGAACCAGCCGGCGACCTGTTTGAAGCGATTCCAGGCGAAGTCCTGGATCCGCGACACGAGGAAGAGGTTCGTCGCTTCCAGCGCCGCTGCGACGATCAGGATCGCGATCGCGACGCTCGTCGGCGCGTGCTTCGGCAGGTACGCGGCGTTGAAGATCACGCCGATCGCGACCGCGACCATCGCCGCCGCGCCGATCTCGGTGACCGGCGGCAGCTTGCGATCGACCAGGCTCTCGCTCAACTCACGAGCCTCGTCATGATTACGAGCGTCGCGACCTGCATGACGCCCGTGATGCCGGCTGTGTAGACGAACCGCTGCATCAGCTTCTGCACGACGCGCGGATCGGGTTGCGGCTTCCGAAGCTCGAAGAGCACCGCGACATTCGCCGGCCCGAGGTACGCGAGCGCGACGACCGCCATCACGCCGACGACGCAGAACGACGTCACGACCCACGCGTGCCGCGGGTTTGACGTGTCGAGGAACCCGTCCTGCCGCGCGAGCTGGAAGCCGGCCGCGAGCGTCATCGTGACGATCGTCGGCATGAGCACCAGCATCTTCGGCATGAGGCGCTTCGTGAACTCGATCCGCGCCGGGATCGACATGCCGCGCAGGATCGGGCCGACGACGAAGCCGACGAAGAGGTCGATCGCCGT
>JAICUZ010000109.1 GCA_025935595.1 Burkholderiales bacterium | reverse complement strand
GGCCGAGCCCACGGCGACGAATGCGGCGATCGTCACAACGGCGGACGCCAGCACCGTCGTTGCGGTTCTGTGTCTGTGGCTGAGCAGGGGCAAATCGACGAGGTGCGAGGCACTGGGTCGCGGGGCCGATCGAAACGGCGCGATCCGCGACCACGGGGGGTGGGGTCGGCCGACCATACCGCAGGTCCACACCGGAGCCGATTTGACTTTCGCTAGGACATAAATTTATCATCTAGCCGATGTCCTACCGCACCGGCGCGACTGGGCTCACTCGCGACCTGAACCGCGCGGCGATCCTGCGGCTGATCGGTCTGTCGGGGCCGATCGCGCGCACGTCGATCGCCGGGCGCCTCGGGCTCAGCCCGGCGACGGTCACGTCGATCACGCGTGAGCTGATCGACAGCGGGATCGTCCGGACGGCCGACCGCGCTCCCTCCCGAGGCGGCCGCCCGGCGCTCCTGCTCGAGATCGTCAGCCGGTCGGCGCATGCATTCGGTGTGAAGGTCGCGCCCGACCACCTCGTCGGCGTCGTCGTCGATCTCGACGGTGACGTGATCGAGCAGTACGAGGAGCGGCTCGACCTGAGCGCCGCACACGGCTTCGACGCCGCAGTCGGAGTGCTGCGGAGCTGGCTCGACGCCGCAGCGGAGGGGACGCCGCTGCTCGGCGTCGGGCTCGGCGTGCCGGGCGTCGTCGACAGCGCGACCGGCACGGTGACCTCGCCGCTCATCGGCTGGCGCGACTTCGCCCTGCGCGAGCAGCTGCAGCAGGCACTCGGGATCCCGGTGCTCGTCGACAACGACGTGAACACGCTCGCGACGTCCGAGCGGCTCTACGGCCGCGGCCGCGACGTCGAAGACTTCATCGCGCTGACGCTCGGCCGCGGCGTCGGACTGGGGATCGTCGCGAACGGCGACATCTACCACGGCTACGGCGGCGGAGCCGGCGAGTTCGGCCACGTGACCGTGGTCGTCGACGGGCCGGTGTGCTCGTGCGGGAAGCGCGGCTGCCTCGAAGCGGTCGTCGCCGACCCGGCGCTCGTCGCGACTGCGCGCGCAGACGGGACGATCGGCAAGCGCCAGGGCATCGCCGCGCTGCGGCGCAACGCCGATGCCGGCGACGCAGACGCACGCGCGATCTATGCCGAGGCCGCGACGGTGCTCGGCCGGGCGGTGGCGAATCTCGTCAACGTCCTCAGCCCGCAGCTGATCCTCGTCAGCGGCGAGGGGACGCAGGCTTGGGGTCACTACGAGGAAGCGTTCGCGAAGGCGCTGCAGGCGCATGTCTTCCCGCCGCTTCGAGGGTTCACCGTCGAGGTCGATCCGTGGGACGACGCGAAGTGGGCCGTGGGTGCCGCCTCGCTCGTCCTGCGGACGACGTTCACACCGCTCGTCGACGGCACGCAACACGAGCTTGCGATGCGCGCCTGGGCACGCCCGGACGCGCAAGCGACGGAGGTGGTCGCCTGACGACACGTTCGTGCAGGTCTCACTGCGCGCTGCCCCCAGACCTCGCGCGCCACCCAGGTAATCACTCGCAGGAGGTCATTCGAAGAGATGCGGTTTAGATGGACGATCCTCGCACTCGGCCTCATCGTCGCGGTCGCGACGATGGCGGCAACGGCGGGCGCGCGCGTCACGACGACGCATGCCAAGACGACGACGATCACATTCTGGGACGCCTACAGCTCCGACGGTCCCGAGGTGAAGCGCCTGGAGAAGGTGCTCATCCCTCAGTTCGAGAAGGAGCATCCCGGGATCAAGGTCAAGGACGTGACGATCCCGTACGACAGCCTCCATCAGAAGCTGATCACCGCAGTCGCAGGCTCGCAGCTGCCGGACCTCGTTCGCTCGGACATCATCTGGGTGCCTGAGCTCGCGAACCTCGGCGTCCTGCAGCCGCTCGACACGACGCTGCCCGACTTCAAGTCGATCAAGAGCAAGGTCTTCACCGGCCCGCTCGCGACGAACTTCTGGAAGGGCCATTACTACGGACTGCCGCTCGACACGAACACGCGCATCTGGGTCTACAACCCGATCGCGATGCAGGCGGCCGGCGTTTCCGCGCCGCCGAAGACGTTCGCGCAGCTGCAGTCCGACTCCGCCACCGCCAAGGGCAAGGGCGCATACCTCTACGCCGAGTCCGGCACGAGCTGCTGGAACATCTGCCCGTGGATCTGGTCGAACGGCGGCAGCATCACGAACGGCACGTACACGAAGGCGACCGGCTTCCTGAACGGGCCGAAGGCCGTCCAGGCCGTGCAGATGCTCGTCAACCTGTACAAGGCCGGCCAGATGCCGAACATCGTCGTCGACTCGAACGGCGGCCTCGGAACCTACGACGGCATCGCGCAGAAGAAGTACACGTCGATGCTCGACGGCCCATGGTCGTTCTCGATCTTCGCGTCCGCCTACAAGAACACGCAGCTCGCCGGGACGACGGTTCCCGCCGGGCCGGGCGGCAGCGTCAGCGTCGTCGGCGGCGAGGACATCGTCATGACGAAGTCGTCGAAGAACAAGACGGCCGCTGCGGAGTTCATGCGGTTCATGCTCCACTCGTTCGCGCAGACGCAGATGGCGCGGGCGGGGCAGATGCCGGTTCTCAAGTCGTCGACGAAGAGTCTCGTCAAGATCCATCCGTACTACGCGACCTACTTGAAGCAGATCGCGACCGCAAAGCCACGGACCCCGACGCCGAAGTGGCCGCAGATCGACCAGGTCTTCCAGACTCAAGTTGCGAAAGCGTTCACAGGCAGCGAGACCGTCCAGCAGGCGCTCACCGACGCCGCGCAGCAGGTTGACGGCCTCCTCAAGTAGCACCTCCCCGACCGGTCTTCTGGGGCGGAGCGCTGCGGCGCTCCGCCTCGGCGGCCGGACGGTGCAGGCGTCGAAGCGCAAGGAGACGCTCGCGGCGTACACGTTCCTCGCGCCCGGCTTCGTCCTGTTCGCGCTCGTCGTCCTGTACCCGATCGCGCGCGCGTTCCAGATCAGCCTGTACCACTGGTCGATCGTCCCCGGGACGACGAGCCAGTACATCGGGCTCGGCAACTACACGCACGCGCTGCACGACCCGATCTTCTGGCGCGCGCTCGAGAACACCGGCGCCTACATGGTGTTCACCGTGCCCGCGCAGATCGTGCTCGGCATGACGGTCGCCGTGTTGCTCGACGCGCGCATGCCCGCGCGCGGCCTGTACCGGACGCTCTACTACCTGCCGGTCGTCACGAGCTGGGTCGTCGTCTCGCTGCTCTTCCGCTACATGTTCATCACAGACGGCGGGCTCATCAACTTCGTTCTGCACGACAAGCTGCACCTCGTCGGTCACAACATCGAGTGGCTGTCGCACCGCTGGTCGGCGCTGGCCGTGATCAGCATCCTCGGCATCTGGAAGGGGATCGGCTGGTCGATGGTGATCTTCCTCGCCGCGCTGCAGACCGTCCCGCGCGAGCTGAAGGAAGCCGCCGCCGTCGACGGCGCGAGGGCCTGGGCGCGCTTCCGCGCCGTTTCGCTGCCGGCGATCCTGCCCGTGATCGCGTTCGTGACCGTGATGCTCGTGATCGGCGGCTTCAACGTCTTCATCTCCGTCTTCCTGATCACGAACGGCGGGCCGCTCGACGAGACGCAGGTGCTGCTCACCTACATGTACCGCCAGGCGTTCTCGTTCCTCGACTTCGGCTACGGCTCGTCGCTCTCGTTCACGCTGACGCTGATCGTCTTCGCGCTCTCGATCGCGCAGCTTCGCCTGTTCCGCCGACCCAAGGACGCCGCCTGATGGTCACCGGCAGCGCCTCACGCACGCGCGCGATCCTCGGCGTGCGGATCCTGATCCTCTCGGTCGGCGTCTTCCTGATGATCGTCCCGTTCGCGTACATGTTCGCGACGTCGCTGAAGCCGAACGCACTCGTCCTCGAGATCCCGCCGAAGCTGATCCCGCACCACCCGACGACCGCGAACTACACGGACGCCTGGACCTCGAACAAGTTCGGCCGCTACTTCCTGAACTCGCTCGGCGTCGCGATCGCGACGACGTTCTTCTCCGTCTGGCTCTCGTCGATGATGGCCTACGCGTTCGCGCGGTTCAGCTTCCCCGGCCGGCGCATCCTCTTCGGGCTGCTGCTGATCGGCCTGATGGTGCCGACGATGATGCTGATCATCCCGCAGTTCATCCTCGCGAAGAACCTCGGGATGCTCGACTCGCTGACCGGTCTCGTCTTCTTCTACACCGGCGGCACGCTCGCGCTGAACACATTCCTGCTGCGCAGCTTCTTCCAGGACATCCCGCGTGAGCTCGAGGAGGCGATGGTCGTCGACGGCGCCGGGCCGTGGAAGCGCTACCTCAAGCTCGTGCTGCCGCTCTCACGGCCCGCACTCGCGACGGTCGGGATCTTCTCGTTCCTCGCGAGCTGGGACGAGTTCGTCTGGGCGCTCACCGTCATCAACGATCCGAACAAGCGCACGCTCCCGATCGCGATCTCGCTCTTCCAGGGTGAGCATTCGACGAGTTGGGGCCTCGTGTTCGCCGCCTCGACGATCGCAGTCGTGCCGGTGCTGCTCGCGTTCGTCATCTTCCAGCGGCAGTTCGTCAGCGGGCTGACCACGGGAGCGCTGAAGGCCTGATGGCGATCGCCACCGGCGACCTGATCACCGAGCGCAGCCTCGCGGTGCTGCGCGACGGCCAGTCCCCGAGCGGTGCGTTCGTCGCGAGCCCGAACTTCCGCGTCTACAACTTCGGTTGGCTGCGCGACGGTGCGTTCTGCGCGTACGCACTCGACCGTGTGGGGCACTCTGCGGCAGCCGGCGCCTGGCACCGGTGGGTGCAGGAGGCGATCGAGCGCCACCGGCCGCGCGCCGAGGCCGTGCTCGCGCTGCTCGCGAGCGGCGAGACGCCGCCGGGCGGTGAGATGCTCCCTGCCCGGTACACACTCGACGGCGCGATCGAGCACGAGGACCCGGTCGACCCGTGGCCGAACTTCCAGATCGACGGCTACGGCATGTGGCTCTGGTCGCTCGAGCAGCACCTCGCGGGCCGTGCGCCCGATCCCGAGCAGATGCGGACGGTCGAGCTCGTCGGCCGCTATCTCGCTGCGTCGTGGCGGCTTCCGTGCTGGAGCTGCTGGGAGGAGTTCAACGGCGGGGAACACGCGTCGACGCTCGCCTCCGCATGCGCCGGCCTCGACGTGGCCGCGCGGCTGCTCGGCGAGGTCGCGTTCGCCGACGATGCGGAGCACATCCGCGCGGAGCTCCGTTCGCGGTACGTCACCGACGGGTACGTCGCGCTCTCGCCCGGCGAGAAGCGCGTCGACTCGAGCGTCCTCTGGCTCGGCGTCCCGTTCGGCGTCTTCGCGGCAGACGACCCGCTCGTCGTCGCGACGGTCGACGAGGTGAAGCGGCAGCTGATCGGGCCGAGCGGCGGCGTCTACCGCTATCGCGGCGACACGTACTACGGCGGCGGCGAGTGGCTGCTCCTCACATCCTCGCTCGCCTGGCACGAGAGCGTCGCCGGGAGCGGTGAGTCGGCGCGCGAGCTGCGCCGCTGGGTCCGGGAGCAGGCACGCGAGAACGGGGACCTGCCCGAGCAGGTGACGGGCGCATCGCAGTTCGCCGACGACGTCGAGCCGTGGCTCGAGCGGTGGGGGCCTGTCGCGACGCCGCTTCTCTGGTCGCACGCGATGTTCCTCATCTCGGAGGCGGTCGCGTGACGGAGCTGCTGCCGGCGAAGGCGACGTTCGCGCCCGGCGAGTCGATCGTCGTCGAAGCGCGCGGGGTGGACGGAGCCGTTCGGCTCGTGCACCTCGACCGCGTCGTCGCGGAGGCATCGCCGGACGGCGGCGTCGTGTCGTTCGCGCCCCAGCCGGAGGGCGGTTACGGCATCGACGCGGACGGTGCTTCGACGGCCGTCGATGTGCTCGCCGATCCGTTGACGCGGCCGCGCTACGGGTTCGTCTCGCACTACGAGGCCGGGCGCGCGACCGACGGTGTGGCCGAAAACGTGCGCCGCTTCCATTTGAACGCGGTGCAGTTCTACGACTGGATGTACCGCCACGCGAAGCTGATGCCGCCGACTGAGGAGTTCGACGACGCGCTCGGGCAGCGGGTCTCGCTCGCGACTGTCCGGCGGCTCGTCGCCGCGGTCTCTGAAGCGGGATCGCTGCCGATGGCGTACGCCGCGGTGTACGCAGTCGGGAAGGAAGCATGGCCGGAGTGGAAGGCGGACGGATTGTTCCGCCGCGACGGCTCGCCGTGGATGCTCGGCGACTTCCTCTGGAACGTCGACCCGACGAGCGAACGCTGGCTCGCGCACTTCACGGCCGACCTGCGCTCGACGCTCGAGGTCGGTTTTGCCGGCTTCCACCTCGACCAGTACGGCTCGCCGAAGTGGGCGCAGCGCGCCGACGGCACGCTCGTCGACCTCGTCGAGGCGTTCCCGGCACTTATCGACCGGGTCGCCGCCGACGTCCCCGAATCGCGGAACATCTTCAACAACGTCAACGACTTCCCGACGTTCGCGACGGCGCGTGCGAATCAGGCGCTCACCTACATCGAGGTGTGGACGCCGCATACCCGGCTCACGCATCTCGCCGACCTCGTGACCAAGGCCCGGTTGCTCGCCCCCGACCGTGCAGTCGTCCTTGCCGCCTACTTCTCCGCCTATCGAGGCGACGAGGCAGCAGCGCTCCAGGCCGAGAAGCTGCAACTCGCGACCGTCTTCTCGCACGGTGGGACCGTGCTGCTCCACGGCGAGGAAGCCGCCGTGCTGACCGAGGCGTACTACGTCACGCACAAGGAGATCGCGGCTACGACCCAGGACGCCGCGCGACGGTACTTCGACCTCGCCGTGCGCTACGGCGACCTGGTGTTCGCGTCGGTCGACGTGACGCGCACACACCTCGGCGGCGACAACGAGGAGGTGCGGATCGAGGCGTCGGTGCCGGTCGCGACCGACGCCGGCCCGGGGACGCTCTGGGGACGCGTCATGCGCGTCCCGGACGGCTTGCTCATCAGCCTGATCGACCTGTCGGGGCAGACGGACGACATCTGGGACGCGCCGAAGATCCCGTCGACGCCGCTGGACGGCGTTCGACTCTCCCTCCTTCGTCGCGGCGAGACCGCACCGCGCTTCGCCATCGCCTCGCCCGACGCGCCGCAACTCGCGGCCCTCGAGCCGGAGCGCAGCGAACGCTACGACATCGTCTCGTTGCCCGCGTTCGACACGTGGGCGCTCGTCTTGATCCGGGACGGGGCGGCATGAGCCGTCGCCGGCCCGCAGGCCGCGGACATCCGCGTCGCTCACTGGGGGCAGTGACCTGTGCGGGCGTCCGCGGCCTCTCACCGGAGATGGCTTGATGGCAGCCGTGTCGTTCGACGAGGTGACCAAGCAGTTCGGATCCTCGACGGTCGCAGTCGACCACCTGTCTCTGACCGTCAACGAGGGCGAGTTCCTGATCCTCGTCGGCCCGTCGGGGTGCGGGAAGACGACGGCGCTGCGCATGGTCGCGGGGCTCGAGCACGTGACGAGCGGGGAGATCGCGATCGACGGCCGCGTCGTCAACGACGTCGTCCCGACCGAGCGCGACATCGCGATGGTCTTCCAGAACTACGCGCTCTACCCGCACATGACCGTGTCCGACAACATCGCGTTCCCGCTCCGGCAGCAGCAGGTGAAGAAGGCGGCGATCCGCGAGCGCGTCGCCGAGGCGGCGCGGCTCCTCAACATCGAGGACCTGCTCGATCGCAAGCCGCGCGAGCTCTCGGGCGGGCAGCGGCAACGCGTCGCGATCGGCCGCGCGCTCGTGCGGCGGCCGAAGGCGTTCCTGATGGACGAGCCGCTCTCGAATCTCGACGCGAAGCTCCGCGTGCAGATGCGCGCCGAGCTGCTCAGCCTGCACCAGCGCATCGGGATCACCACGATCTACGTGACACACGACCAGACGGAGGCGATGACGCTCGGCGACCGAGTCGTCGTGATGCGACACGGCGTCGTGCAGCAGGTCGATGCGCCGGAGCGGCTCTACCGCAAGCCGGCGAACATGTTCGTCGCCGGCTTCATCGGCAGCCCCGCCATGAACTTCGTCGAAGGCACGCTGTCGAATGGGAGCGTCGTCCTCGGCGAGCACACCGTCCCACTACCGACTCCGGGCGGTCGCAGCGGACCGGTTGTCGTCGGCATCCGCCCCGAAGACGTCGTCGTCGGCGACTCGGGCCTGCTACCGGCGCAGATCGAGATCACCGAGCAGCTCGGCCCGGAGATGCTCGTGCACATCGACGTCCCGGGGGTCACACTCGCGGCCGGCGAGGGCGAGGAG
>JAICUZ010000035.1 GCA_025935595.1 Burkholderiales bacterium | reverse complement strand
GTCGATCGTGCGCAGGAGCGCGGGCAGCGAGGGGGAGACGACGTCGATCACGTTCATACGGAGCGCCTCGGCTGCGGTCAGGTTCGATGCCTTGCGCACCGCGGAGTCCGCCCACTGGGCGTTCCGTCCGTGAGTCTTCGCGAGCCCACGCAAGGAGGCGGCCGCGTCGTTCACGACCTTGCGGCGCAGGTCGGTGCCGATGTTCGTGCCGTTCCCCTGGATCGGCGTCGACGAGCCGATGTTCGTCGCCGGCGCCATCGCGAGCACGTCCGCCGCCTGGGAGATCCAGACGCCGGCCGAGGCGGCCCGCGCTCCCTCCGGCGAGACGTAGACGACCACCGGGATCTTCAGCGCGAGCTCCTTCTGCACGATCTTGCGCATCGACTCCTCGAGCCCGCCCGGCGTGTCGAGGACGATCACGGCGGCGCTGTACCCGTGCGACTCGGCGTGTGACAGTTGCCCGTTCAGCCAGTCCTGCGTGACCGGGTTGACGTCCTGCGTGAAATGGATCGCGAGCACCTTCGGTGTCGACGCGGCGTGCGCCGGCGTCGCGACCGCGACGAGCAGGAATGCCGCAAGCAGCAGGCGTTTCACGCTGTCGAAAGTGTATGCAGCCAGGTCTCGTAGCCGTGCTCGAGCCGCTCGAGCACGTCCACCAGGAGCTCGAGCCGGTCGGCTACGACGAAGCCCGCTCCGGGCCACGCAGTGCTGCCGACGTTGATGCCGATCCCGAGCACCACCCGCGCGCCTGCTTCGGCAAGGATCCCGGCCGCCTTCCGCCCGTCGACGAGCACGTCGTTCGGATCCTTGATCGTCGCCCTGGGGCCGATCGCGTCGGCGACCGCCCGAGCCGCGACGAGGGTGAGTTCCGGCCACCGCGCGACCGGCTGCGGCGGGTGGAGCGCCACCGAGAACATGAGCGCCGAGTCGGTCCACGTGCGGCCGAGGCGGCCGCGGCCCTCCGTCTGGTGCTCGGCGACCGCGACCGCTCCGTGAGCGGCAGCTGCCGGCAGCATCCGCTGGGTCGTCGCCGCCTCGGCCGCCCAGTGGTACTCGCGACCGAACGCGCCGCGCAGTCGCGGGAGGACGACGGGAGGCTGTAAGAGCACCGCCCTTTAAGGTAGTCCCGTGCAACCTTCGCCGCCGCCGCCGCGTCGAACCTTCGACGAACCTCTCGTCTACGAGCGGCTCTCCGACCCCATCCTGGTGCGACGTGCAAAAGACGGCGATTCCAACGCTCTGCGAGCGCTCTGCGAGCGGCACGCTCCGCGCGTCGAGCGGATCGCTCTGCACGTGCTCCGCGACTCCGAGGACGCGCGCGACGCGGCGCAGGAGTCGCTCGTGAAGCTCGTCCGGCGGATCGGGCAGTTCCGCGGCCAGTCGGAGTTCTCTACGTGGCTGCACCGGCTGGTCGTCAACACGTGCAAGGACGTCGCCCAGGCACGCTGGACGGCCGAGCGGCGCACCGAGCCGCTCGTCGAGGATCGCCGCGTCGCCCGCGACGGCGACCCGGATCGTGAGCTTGCCGCCTCCGAGACGCGCCGCGAGCTCGGCCGCTGCCTCGCCGATCTGCCGGCCGCGCAGGCGACTGTCGTCGCGCTCAAGGACGCGTTCGACGTCCCGTTCGAGGAGATCTCCGAAGCGACGGGACTTCCGGTCGGGACGGCGAAGTGCTATGCGCACCGCGGGCGCAACAGCTTGCGGGCACGGCTCAGCGCATGATCATGGACAAGGCGGCGATCGAAGCGGTGCTCCCGCACCGCGACCCGATGCTCTTGATCGACGAGGTCCTCGAGCTCGTCGAGGGGGAGCGCGTCGTCGCGCGCAAGACGGTGACCGAGGAGGACTGCGCCGGCCACTTTCCGGGCAACCCGATCATGCCCGGCGTGAAGATGGTCGAGGCTCTCGCGCAATGTGGCGCGGTCGCTGTCCTCTCGCAGCCGGAGAACCGCGGCAAGCTCGCGCTCTTCGCCGGCATCGACGACGTGCGCTTCAAGCGCGTCGTGCGTCCCGGCGACGTTCTCACACTCGAGTGCCAGGTCGAGACGGTGCGCGGCCCGGTCGGTCGCGGCAAGGTGAAGGCGACCGTCGACGGGCAGCTCGCGGTTCGCGGGACGCTCACGTTCGCCGTGGGGGCGGAGGAATGATCGCGCGGACGAACGGCACGCCGATCTCGATCACGGGGCTCGGCTGCCACGTGCCGGAGCGCGTGCTCGACAACGCCGAGCTGTCGACGATCGTCGACACGAACGACGAGTGGATCGTCGAGCGGACCGGCATCCGTGAGCGGCGGATCGCGGCCGAGGATGAGGCGCTCACGGACATCTGTCTCCCGGCGGCGCGGCGTGCGCTCGAGATGGCAGGCGCCGATCCGGCCTCGATCGACCTCCTGATCGTCGCGACCGTCACGCCTGACATGGCGTTCCCGTCCTCGAGCGCGCTGATCGCCGACACGCTCGGCATGCCGCACGCCGCGGCGTACGACCTGTCGGCAGGCTGCACCGGCTTCGTCTACGCGATCGCGCAGGCGCACGGGATGCTCTCGGCCGGCCTCGCGAAGCGCGCGCTTGTCGTCGGCGGAGACGTGCTCTCGACCATCCTCGACTGGACCGACCGCTCCACCCTCGTGCTCTTCGGCGACGGGGCCGGCGCGGTCGTGATGGAGCCGGTCGCCCGTGGCGGCTTCCTCGGCTTCGAGCTCGGCGCCGACGGCGGCGGCGGCGCCAACCTCTGGCTGCCGGGCAGCGGCTCCCGGAAGTTCGCCGAGCCGGAGAAGTACGTGAAGATGAACGGTCGCGAGGTTTTCAAGTTTGCAACCCGGGTGATGGTGAGCTCAGCCGAGGCGATTCTCGGGGAGTGCGGCAGGACGGTCGCGGACATCGACGTATACGTGCCGCACCAAGCGAACGTCCGCATCATCGATCACGCTGCCAAGAAGCTCGGCATCCCGCAGGAGAAGACCGTCGTGAACGTCGAGAAGTACGGCAACACCTCCTCCGGCTCCATTCCGCTCGCGCTCGCGGACGCGGCCGATGACGGACGGCTCGTGCCTGGCAAACTGGTGCTCCTCACGGGCATGGGCGCGGGCCTGACGTGGGGATCGGCACTGATCGAGTGGACCCATCCGACGACTGGAGCAGCAGCATGACCAAGATCGCGTTCATGTTCCCCGGCCAAGGCTCGCTGGAGGCCGGGATGGGCCGCGAGGTCGCGGAGGCCGTCCCCGAGGCGATGGCCGTGTTCGACGAGGCGTCCGAGGCCGCCGGGATGGACCTCAAGAAGCTGTGCTTCGAGAGCCCGGTCGAGGACATGGTCGACACCGAGGTCCAGCAGCCGGCGCTCGTCACCACCTGTCTGTCGCTCGACGCAGCGCTACGGCAGCGGGGGATCCGGCCCGACGTGGTCGTCGGCCACTCGGTCGGCGAGTTCTCGGCGCTCGGCTCGGCGAGCACCCTCTCCGTCCGCGACGCAATCGCGCTCGTGCGTGAGCGCGGGCTCGCGATGGCCGAGGCGGCGAAGCAGCATCCAGGCTCGATGGCTGCGATCCTCGGCCTCGCCGACGAGGCGGTCGAGGCGCTCTGCCACAAGATCCACAACGTGTGGCCGGCGAACTACAACTGCCCGGGACAGCTCGTCATCTCCGGCGAGACGCCGTCGGTCGACGAGGCGATCGACGAGGCGACGCGCGAAGGCGCCCGCCGCGCGATCAAGCTCCGCGTGTCCGGCGCGTTCCACTCGCCGCTCGTCGCGCGCGCGGCGGAGCGGCTGCGACCGGCGGTCGAGAAGGTGCACCTCGCCGAGAGCAAGGCGGCGTTCATGTCGACGGTCACCGCGCGGGTGGAGGAGGCGCAGCGCTACCGCGAGGGGCTCGTCGACCAGTTGACCGCGCCGGTGCGCTTCACGCAGGCGGCACGCGAGTTGATCTCCGACGGCGTGACGACGTTCGTCGAGGTCGGCCCCGGCAATGTGCTCGGCGGTTTACTGAAGAGGATCGACAAGTCCGTGCGCACGTTCTCGGTCAGCGACTTGAAGACGCTCGACGAGGTCACCGAGGCGCTTGGCTAGCACGCCGTTCGCGTCGCTCGACGGAAAGCTCGCGCTCGTCACCGGCGCCTCGCGCGGAATCGGCCGCGCGATCGCAGAGGAGCTCGCGCGCGCCGGCGCATCGGTGGTCGTCGGGTATCGCTCGGGCAAGGACGAAGCGGAGGAGCTCGCGACCGCGATCGGCGGTCGTGCCATTCAGGCCGATGTGTCGTCGCCCGACGAGGCGAAGCGGCTCGTCGAGGAGGCAGGCGACATCGACGTGCTCGTCAACAACGCCGGGCTGACCCGCGACGGGCTGCTCGCGCGCATGTCGGACGACGATTGGCGCACCGTGATCGAGACCAACCTCAGCTCGGTCTTCTACACCTGCCGTGCGGTGACGCGGCCGATGATGAAGAAGCGCAACGGGTCGATCGTCAACATCAGCTCGATCGTCGG
Source organism: Burkholderiales bacterium (assembly GCA_025935595.1). GTDB lineage: Bacteria > Actinomycetota > Thermoleophilia > Gaiellales > Gaiellaceae > PALSA-600. The sequence goes on along the minus strand of JAICUZ010000035.1, from coordinate 9,751 downwards.
CGTGCACGGCAACTGGGGCCAGACGAACTACGGTGCGTCGAAGGCCGGGATCATCGGCTTCACGAAGTCGCTCGCGCGCGAGCTCGGCTCGCGCAACATCCGAGCGAACGTCGTCGCACCCGGGTACGTCAAGACCGCGTTGACCGACGTGTTGCCGGACGGGGCGACGGCGGCGATGGTGCAGCAGACTCCGCTCGGCCGTGTCGCGGATCCGGAAGAGATCGCGGGCGCGGTACGCTTCCTCGCCTCGGACCAGGCGTCGTTCATCACGGGCGACGTGCTGCTGGTCGACGGCGGATTGGGGATGTAGATGGCGGAGAGGCGGAGGGTCGTGATCACCGGGCTCGGGATGGTGAGCCCGCTCGGCAACGACGTGCACACGTCGTGGTCGCGGCTGCTCGCGGGCGACTCGGGCGCCGCGACGATCACCGCGTTCGACCACACCGACTACAACGTCCACTTCGCGTGCGAGCTGAAGGACTTCGACCCGACCAACTGGATCGACCGCAAGGCGGCGCGCCGGATGGATCGCTTCGCCCAGATGATCATCGCCGCCGCGCGACAGGCTGAAGAGGACTCCGGTGTCGACATCTCCGAGGCCCCCGATCGCTACGGCGCGTCGATCGCGACCGGCATCGGCGGCCTGCACAGCTATCAGGAGTGCTACCACGTGCTCCTCACGAAGGGACCAGATCGCGTCAGCCCGTTCTCGATCCCGTCGATCATCCCCAACATGGGCGCAGGCTGGGTCTCGATCGAGCTCGGCACGAAGGGCCCGCTGATGAGCGAGTGCACCGCGTGCGCCGCGTCGAACATGGCGATCGGCGACGCGCTCGACATGATCCGCGCCGGCCGCGTCGATGTGATGTTCGCCGGCGGCACGGAGGCGCCGATTACGGAGGTCGGCATCGCCGGCTTCGATGCGATGCGCGCGCTCTCGCGCCGCAACGACGATCCTGAGCACGCGTCACGTCCGTTCGACAACGAGCGTGACGGGCTCGTGATGGGCGAGGCCGCCGCGGTGCTCGTGCTCGAGGAGCTCGAGCGTGCGCAGGCGCGCGGCGCGAAGATCTACGGCGAGCTCGTCGGCTACGGCATGTCGTCGGACGCTGCGCACATGACCGAGCCCGACCCGACCGGCGAGAGCCCGGCGCGCGCGATGACCATGGCGCTCGACGATGCCGGCGTCGAGCCGTCGGAGATCGGCTACGTGAACGCGCACGCGACATCGACGCCGCTCGGTGACACCGCTGAGACGCGCGTGATCAAGAACGCGTTCGGCGCGCACGCGAAGAACGGTCTTGCGGTGTCGTCGACGAAGGGTGCAACCGGTCATTGCTTCGGCGCGGCCGGCGCGGTGGAAGCGGTGTTCACGACGATGGCGATCGTCGACAAGAAGGCTCCTCCGACGATCAACTACGACGAGCCGGATCCCGAGTGCGATCTCGACTACGTCCCGAACACCGCGCGCGACTTGCCGGAGCTGAACGTTGCGATGTCGAACTCGTTCGGGTTCGGCGGGCACAACGCGTCGCTCGTCGTTCGCTCGTTCGAGTAGGAGAACGTCCGATGCAGCGCGAATCATTCGCGCGTGGAGGACGTTGCCCTCGTGGACATCGGCGGTAGGCAGATCGAGCTGCAAGTACGGAGGTCGAAACGTGTGCGCGGCCATCGCATGGTCGTGCGCTACGGCTTGCCGCCCGAGCTGGTCGTTCGTCCGCGCGCGACCTCCGCGCAGATCGACGAGGCGATCGACTTTCACCGCTCGTGGCTCGAGCAGCAGCTCGCGAAGGTGGTCGAGCCGCGCCTCGGGCTCGAGCGGCTGCGACTCACAGAGGAACAGGGGCGCATCGAAGCGCGTGCACGCATCTCGCTGCTCGCGCAGTCCGAGGCAGCCGCGCTCGGCGTGACGTATTCGCGCCTCACGATGCGCAACCAGCGGAGCCGGTGGGGCTCGTGCTCGAGCACCGGTGCACTGAGCTTCAACTGGCGGCTCGTGCTCGCACCGCACGACGTGCTCGACTACGTCGTCGTGCACGAGGTGTGTCACCTGGTCGAGCTGAACCACGGCCCGGCGTTCTGGCGCCTGGTGGAGAAGCGCAGGCCCGACTATGCGGAGTCGAAGCAGTGGCTCGACGACCACGGCTGGGAGATCCTCGCGTACCAACCGCCGACCGTCACACTCTCGTAACAGCGGACTTCGTCTGACGTTCGTCTGACGCTGCGTCAGACGCTGCGTCAGACGCGGGGCGACGTAGACTCGGCCCCGATGGACAGGTGGGCGAGCTTCGACTGCTACGGGACGCTGATCGACTGGGACGGCGGCGTGCGTGCCGAGCTCGCGCGCGTCTTCGGCGACGCGCGCGCAGATGACTTGCTCGCGCAGTACCACGCGATCGAGCCCGAGCTTCAGGCTTCGGGCGAGCTGAGCTATCGGCAGGTGCTCACGGAGTCGATGCGGCGCCTCGGCGCAGCTGAGGGAGAGGTGCACGGGCTTGCGGAGTCACTCCCGGGCTGGCCCGCGTTTCCCGAGGTGCGCGGCACACTCGACGAGTTGCGCCGGCGCGGCTGGAGCCTCGCGATCCTCTCCAACACCGACGACGACTTCATCGCCGCATCGCAGGTGCAGATCGGCCTGGTCTTCGACGAAGTGGTCGTCGCGCAGGAGATCGGCTCGTACAAGCCCGCCCATCGCCACTGGCACGAGTTCTTCCGCCGCACGAACGCACCGCGTGAGAGGCACGTCCACGTCGCAGCGTCGTTGTTCCACGACATTGCGCCGTCGAACGATCTCGGGCTCACGAGCGTCTGGATCAACCGCCTCGGGCAGTCGAGCACCGACGGCGCCCGCCCGACGCGCGAGCTCTCGGACCTGGTCGAGCTGCCGGAGACGCTCGATGATCTCGTCGCTCGATAGGAAGGTATGAGCACCCTTCGCGCGCGGTGCCCGGACTGCCGCACGCTCACCGCCGTCGCCGTCGGTACCGACTACCAGTGTCACGCGTGCGGACGCGAGTTCGCCTCCGGGCTCGTCCGCGTCCCGACGGCATGGGGTGCGGGCGGCGAGACGATGGCAGATGCGGCGAACATGGAACTGCCGTGGCCCGAAGCCGCGGTCGTCGAGGAGGCCACGCTCGAGGACGAGATCGCGGCGGTCGCGCGCCAGCTGCCGGCGCGGCCGTTCGTCCTCGGCGGCAGCTGCTGCGCCCACGTCGGCGCGGTGCGTGAGCTCGCCCGGCGCCGCGGGCGCATCGGCGTCGTCTGGCTCGACTCGCACGGTGACTTGAACACGCCCGAGTCGTCTCCGAGCGGCAACGCCTGGGGGATGCCGCTCCGGATGCTGATCGATGCCGGCGACGTCGCCCCGACGGACGTCACCCTGCTCGGCGCGCGGAACCTCGATCCGCCCGAGACCGAGTTCATCGCCGAGACCGGGATCAGGCAGGAGCTGGGCGCTCTGCCGGACGAGATCTACGTCGCCGTCGACCTGGACGTCATCAGGCCGGGCGACCTCGACGTGTTCATTCCGGAGCCGGGTGGCCCGACGTTCGACGAGCTCGAATCACTGCTCAAGGCCCTTCCGACCCCGATCGGAGCAGGGTTCACCGGCGGCCTGCGCACCGGCCGGAACGAAGCGCTCCTGCCGCGCCTCGCTGTGGCGCTCAGCCTGTAACCAGGGATCCTGCAGTCGAGGTCTAAGCTCTGCACGATGTCCGACGCGCGCATCGACGTGCAGGTCGAGCACCGAGACGCTCCGCCGCCTGCCGAGAAGAAGCATCCCAACACCTGCCCCAAGTGCGGGTCGCACTACCGCGACGACGAGCTCGACGCCGCGCTGTGGGTGTGCGCGCACTGCGGCCACCACTACCCCATGCGCGCGCGCAAGCGGATCGAGTGGTACGCGGACGCCGGCTCGTTCCAGGAGGAGGCCGCGGATGTCCGCTCGGAAGACCCGCTCGATTTCTTCGACCTCCGGCCGTACACGGAGCGTCTCAGCGAGGCGGAGTTGAACACCGGCCAGAGCGAGGCGATCGTGATCGGGCAGGCGACGCTCGACGGTCATCCGTTCGAGCTCGCAGTCATGGACTTCTCGTTCATGGGCGGCTCGATGGGGAGTGCCGTCGGCGAGAAGTTCTCGCGCGCGTGCGACGCGGCAGTGGAGCGCGGTATCCCGCTCGTCTCCGTGCCGAGCTCGGGTGGCGCGCGCATGCAGGAAGGGATCCTCTCGTTGATGCAGCTGCCGAAGACCGTCGTCGCAGTCGAAGAGCTGCACGACGCACGTGTGCCGTTGATCACCGTCATGTCGCACCCGACGACCGCCGGTGTGCTCGCGTCGTTCGCGTCGCTCGGCGACGTGACGATCGCCGAGCCCGGCGCGCTGATCGCGTTCACCGGTCCGCGGGTCGTTCAGCAGACGACGCGCGAGAAGCTGCCTGACGACTTCGGTCTCGCCGAGCAGAACCTGCGGTTCGGCCACATCGACGCGATCGTCCCGCGGTCCGCGCAGCGTGCATACCTCGCACGCGTCTTGAGGCTCTTCAGGTGAGCGAGCGTGACCAGGAGGTGAATCTGCGGCAGCGCCTCTCGGGCCTGTCGCGACTTCCCTTGCTTCGCGGTGCACGCGTCGACGGTGAGGTGAAGCGGCTCGAAGAGCAGCTCGAACGTCTGCAGCAGGACACGAGCGACGAGGCGATCTGGCGCTCGGTCGAGCTCGCGCGCCATCCCGAGCGGCCGTACACGCTCGACTACGTCGAACGGTTCGTCGACGACTGGGTCGAGCTGCACGGCGACCGCGGCCGTGCGGACGACGGCGCGCTCGTCACGGGGCTCGGCAAGATCGACGGCCGGACGATCGCCCTCGTCGGTCACCAGAAGGGCCGCGATGTCAAGGAGCGCCTCGACCGCCAGTTCGGGATGGCCTATCCCGAGGGCTATCACAAGGCGATGCGGATCATGGAGATCGCCGAGCGCTTCCAGTTCCCGCTGGTCTCGCTCGTCGACACACCCGGCGCGTACCCGGGGGTCGCCGCCGAGCAGCACGGCCAGGGCGGCGCACTCGCGCGCTCTCAGGCCGAGATGGTGCGTCTGACCGTCCCCACCGTCGCCTGCATCATCGGCGAGGGCGGCTCCGGCGGCGCCGTCGCGATCGCGGTCTCCGACCGGGTCCTGATGCAGGAGAACGCGATCTACTCCGTGATCACCCCCGAGGGGTGCGCGGCAATCCTCTGGCGCGACGCCGGCGAGGCCAAGAAGGCCGCCGCCGCGTTCAAGCCCGACGCGCTCCACTGCCTCGACCTCGGCGTGATCGACGGCATCGTCGCCGAGCCGCCCGGCGGGGCTCAGACCGACCACGACGCCGCCGCCCGCTTCCTGAAGGCGGCGCTCGTCGAGGCCCTGGACGAGCTGGACGAGACCCCGGGCGAGGAGCTCCGCCGGCGACGGCGGGCCAAGTTCCGCGGCATGGGCGTCTTCGCCTAGCCGGTTTCCACATCATCCACAGGGTTTTCAACGGGGAACAATCTCCTTACAAACGCGTCGAGGCCCGCACGGATGCGGGCCTCGTGCGCCTAACCCCCCGTCAGGCGGTCAAAGCTGCCCGGCTTCTTTCCCCTGCCGCAGGGGGTAAACATCGCTGTGGATATGAGCCTCGACGCCTACCGCAAGAAGCGCGATCCGAAGAAGACCTCCGAGCCGTTTCCCGCGAAGAAGGAACGACGCTCCGAGCTGCCCATCTTCGTGGTCCAGCGCCACGACGCGCGCCGCCTCCACTACGACTTCCGCCTCGAGCGAAACGGCGCGCTCGCGTCGTGGGCGGTCCCGAAGGGCGTCCCGCTCGAGCCCGGGGCGCGGTCGCTCGCCGTCCACGTCGAGGACCACCCGCTCGAATACGCGACCTTCCACGGGGAGATCCCGGCCGGGCAGTACGGGGCCGGTTCGGTCGAGATCTGGGACAACGGCAGCTACGAGCTCCTCGAGGAGAAGCGGAACGGGCAGCTCACCGTCCGGCTTCACGGGACCCGTCTCAACGGCCGCTGGACGCTCGTGCCCGCCCGCCTCGACGGCAAGGAGGAGAACTGGCTCCTGATCAAGGGCCACGACGAGGCCGCCGAGGACGTCGTCCAGGGGGAGTACCGCCCGATGCTCGCCACCCAGGAGGAGCGCATCCCGCGCGGGGAGGGATGGACGTTCGAGGTCAAGTTCGACGGCTATCGCGCGATCGCGTACATCCGCAGCGGCGAGTGCAAGCTCGTCTCGCGGAACGGCAACGACCTCACGCAGCGCTTTCCGGACATCGCGAGAGCACTGGTGAAGGCGGTGCGCAGCCCGAACGCGGTGGTCGACGGCGAGGTCACGAGGATCGACCCGGACGGGCGCACGAGCTTCTCCGAGCTGCAACAGGGCTCGGGGCAGCTCGTCTACTACGCGTTCGACCTGCTCGAACTCGACGGACGGCCGCTCGTCGATCTGCCCCTGCACGAACGAAAGGACCGGCTCAAGCAACTCGTCGACATCCGCACCGGCTCGGTCGCCGTGTCCGACGGATTTGACGACGGCGATGCGTTGTTCAAGGTTGCGCAGCAACAGCAGCTCGAAGGGATCGTCGCGAAGCGCGTCGACTCGACCTACAAGTCGGGCCGGCGCACCCGCGACTGGCTGAAGCTGAAGACGGAGTTGAACGACGAGTTTCTCGTCGCCGGCTTCACGCGCGGAACCGGGCGTCGCGCGGACACGTTCGGCGCGCTCGTGCTTGCGGTCCGAGAGGGCGGCGGACTTCGGTACGTCGGGAACGTCGGCTCGGGCTTCAACGATGCGGAGATTCGCCGGCTGCTGAAGCTGATGAAGCCGCTGCACCGTGAGACGTCGCCGTTCGCAGAGCCGCCGAAGATGCCGCGGGTGCGGAAAGGCGACGTGCAGTGGATCGAGCCCCGGCTCATCGCGCAGGTTCGCTACGGGGAGTGGACGCATGACGGCCATCTGCGCCACCCCGCGTACCTCGGCCTGCGTGACGACAAGGAGCCGGACGAGGTCACGGCACCGGTCCCGCTCGAGAACGTGATCAGGAAAGGCAAGCGTGAGCTCAAGCTCTCGAACCTCGACAAGCCGTTCTGGCCGGACGAGGGGATCACCAAAGGTGATCTGCTGCGCTACTACCGCGACGTCGCGCCGGTGCTCGTGCCCCATCTGAAGGACAGGCCGTTCACGATGCGCCGTTATCCGAACGGCGCGTACAGCGAGGCGTTCTTCCAGAAGGACGCGCCGAAGCACATGCCGGAGTGGATCTCGACGTTCCACGCGAACGTCTCGCAGCGCGACGGCGCGCGGACGAAGCGATGGATCGACTTCCCGCTCGTCAACGACGAGCTCGCGCTGCTCTGGATGGTGAACATGGGGTGCATCGACATGAACGCGTGGTACTCGCGCGTCGACAAGCCGGACCGGCCCGACTTCGTGCTCTTCGATCTCGACCCGACACCCGAGGTGCCGTGGCCGCAGACGATCGAGGTCGCGCTGATCCTCAAGGAGCTGCTGGACGCACTCGAGCTCCTGTCGTTCCCCAAGACGAGCGGCGGCAAGGGGTTCCACGTGCTCGTCCCGCTCGACCGCCGCTCGACGTACACAGAGTCACGACAGTTCGCGGAGATCGTCGCCGGCGCGATCGCGCGCGCGCATCCGAAGCTCGCGACGACGGAGTGGTCGAAGGCACGCCGCCGCGGCGTGCTGATCGACTCGAACCAGAACGGTGAAGGGAAGACGATCGCGTCGGCGTACTCCGTGCGGCCGAAGCCGAACGCTCCGGTGTCGACGCCGCTTCGCTGGGACGAGGTGGACGACAAGCTGAACCCGTCGATCTACACGATGCAGGTCGTCCTCGACCGCGTGCGGAGGCACGGCGATCTCTACGCAGGTGTGCTCGAGACACGCCAGTCACTCGGCAAGGCGCTGAAGAGGATCAACTAGGTGACGTGCGTGCGCGCCGCCTGCTTCGCGACCGTGAGCTCCTTGCCGTCGATCACCGCGTAGCGGAGCGCGATCGCGCTCAGCTCGTCAGAGGCTTCCTTCGCTGCGTGACCGAGCTTGGCGTCGAGCGTCGCGGCGTCGTCGAGGTAGAGCAGCCGCGTCCAGAACGTCGTCAGAACGATCGAGACCCACGGCATGAAGATCGCGTTTCGCTCGAGAGCCGCCGAGGGGCGCTGCACGAAGAACGCGACGAAGATGCCGACCGTGAGGCCGGCCAGGCCGACGGACGACACCGCCTCGCCCACACTGGACGCGGTGATCCCCTTCACGAACGCGGCGACGATCGCCGCCACTCCGAACACCATCATCGCCACGTAGCCGATGAACACCACGCGGTATGAGCGCCGCAGGTACGCCGTCGTGCGCGCGAGTGTCTGGACGTCGTCCTGGAGGATCGCGGCTGCAAGCGCGCGCAGGTCCTCTGTCGTCTGCAAGGGATCCCCGTGCCGCGGGCGGGGCAGCCGCATCGTCGCCATCGCTGCCTCCAAGTTCCGTTGTCGGCCGAGCCTACGCGAGGAGGCGAACGCCGTCCACCGTCACCGGCCGGTCGCACGCCGAGTCTTGCAGCCAACGCCGGAAGACATCGATGCGATTCGCTGCTCCAAGAATCTGCGCTCCGGGCCGTCTGGGGTCAGCGTGAGCGCGCGTTCGAAGGCCTCGCGCGCCTCTTGTCGCCGCTCGAGCCGCCGAAGCAGCTCGCCGCGGGTCGAGTGGAAATAGCGGTAGTCGGCAAGCGGCAGCGTCTCGACGATCCGAAGTCCCGCCTCGGCCCCCTCTGCCTCGGCGACCGCGACTGCGCGGTTGAGCTCCACCACGGGAGACGCCGTCACGCGGAGGAGCTCGGTGTAGAGCGCGGCGATCTCGTGCCAGTCGGTCGGCTCGTCCGCGTGGAGCGAGGCGATCGCCGCCTGCAGGACGTACGAGCCGCGACCGCGGAGCGCCAGCGCGCGCTCGAGCGACTCGCGGCCGGCGGCGATCTTCGCGGCGTCGTACCGCGAGCGGTCCTGTTCGGGCAGGAGCACGAGCTCGCCGTCGTCGAAGCGCGCGGCGCGGCGGGCGTCGTGGAGCAGCATCAGCGCGAGCAGGGCGTGCACGTCGGGCTCGTCCGGCAGCAACTGCGCAAGGGCGCTGCCGAGACGGATCGCGTCGGCGGCGAGGTCACGACGTCCACCGTAGCCCTCGTTGAAGATGAGGTACACGACCGCGATCACCGCCGTCAGGCGATCGGGCAGCAGCTCCGGCGGCGGCACGCGGAACGGGATCCCGGCGCTGCGAATCTTGTGCTTCGCGCGGACGAGCCGCTGCGCCATCGTCGGCTCGGGGACGAGGAACGCGCGTGCGATCTCGTCCGTGGCGAGACCTCCGAGTGTACGGAGGGTCAATGCGACCTGCGCCTCGAGTGAGAGCGCGGGATGGCAGCAGGTGAAGAGCAGCTCGAGCCGCTCGTCGGGAAACGTCGTCTCGTCCACCTCGTCCTCCGTCGCTTCGGGAGCGGCGATCAGGTGCGCCTTCCGCGCGAACGTGCGCTCGCGCCGGATGCGGTCGATCGCGCGGTTCCGCGCCGTTGCCGTAAGCCACGCACCCGGGCTCGCGGGCGTCCCTTCGCGCCGCCAGCGCTCGGCGGCGATCGCGAACGCCTCCTGGGCGGCCTCCTCGGCGAGGTCGAAATCGCCGAGAAAGCCGACCAGGTTCGCGACGACGCGGCCCCACTCGCTCCGGAAGACGTCCTCGG